>JADHNX010000217.1 GCA_016779365.1 Planctomycetaceae bacterium | reverse complement strand
TCCGCGTGTTGATGGAGGGCGATCCACGACATCCGAATGCTTCGCAATTGTCGTCGAGCAACGACTGGTTCGTTCGTCTGGCCGGCATGGAACTCGGCCCGATGCCCTGGGCCGAACTGTTGCTCATGGCTCAACGAGGTGAGCTGACCGGGTCCGACGAGGTTCGCTGGAGCAGGCAACGCAACTGGCGATCGGCGGCGACGACGGATGGCCTGTTCAAAACGGCCTCGAATGATGCGAACCCAATCGAGAATCCGGCTGCACCGGCAACTCAGCCTGCCACCGCTCAACAACCAGTTCGCAAGCCTGCTGACGAAAGAAAGGTTGAAGAATGGGGCAAGGAGGATCAGGCGTGGGCTGGAAAGATTGAGACACTCGATGACTCTGAGGAATCATCAATCGTCGATCGCGAGGAAATCGACGTCGAATCCAGAATTGTTGACCTGGAAACTGGCGACCAATCCGGCAACGACAACGATGACAACAACGAGTGGCGTTTAACCGATGTTGCAGCCGAACACGAAGGTCCCGTTGCGCCACCTGAGCCATCGTTGCCCAGCCAGACCCAAACCAGGCTGCCGCCACTGCCTGTACCTCGACCGCTGCCCGATCCGCCACCAGTAAGAGTTGCCGTTCAACCGGCACCTTACAAGCCGCCGCCGATACCGAAAGTTGGCCGGTCGGACACGATGCTCGACGTCATTTACGACTCGGTGCTCGGGCCTTTTCGTGATCGTGTACCGCTTCTGAAAGTCTGGCCGTTTGTGGTGACTGTTATTGCCGGGCTGGCGATCACAATTCTGATGATGCGTCCTGCTTACGAAGGAGCAGCGGTCTCGGGACGGGTGACTCTGGACGGGCAACCGCTCGCCGACGCAACGATCTCGTTTACGGATCTGAAGAACGGATTCGGCGCCAGTGCGATCGTCGGCTCGGACGGCTCGTTTGAAGTCACCACGCTCAAAGGTGGCATGCAGCCGGGCACGTACAGCATCGCGGTCATTCCTCAGAATCCTGAGTCACCTGAAGTCGCCCGCGAACGTCAACGACACTCTCCGGAAGCCAGTAACGGCGGCAGCCGCGACGGGAAAAGTCTGACCGGCGAGGGTGACGCCGGTTACCGGCCAGATAAATCGGCAAAGAGATCCGCCGAAGAGACGTTCCAGATTCCTGCCGCGACAATCCCGTTCAAATACCGATCTATCCTGACGAGCGGCCTTTCGAAAGAGATCACCCAAGACGGCCCCAACGATCTGCTGATCGAACTGGTGGGCGGCTAATCCCGCTGGATCTGGTCGGGGCCTTTACCGGCGGTTTTGACGTAGGTGCTGCCCTGTTTTTCGTACCGCGTGAAGCCCATGTTTTCGAGCTGGTGCGGGTCTTTCAGTTTTCGCTCGATCGCTGTTTGTGAGTGGCTGCCCGCGACGAACGGCGCGACGACGACTCGTTTGACGGGTTCGCCGGTTTCCGGGTGTTCGGTCAAGGCGGCGTCTCGAATGCCCTGCATGATTTCGAATCGTTCGCCGGGTTGTCCGTCCTCGCGAATTACCTGGTAAACGTAGAGCGGCATCGTCGAAAACTCCTCATAAGATCACTGTCGCCAGGAAGGCGGGTTAGGACTGCGTTGCTCGATCCATCGTACCAGCGTTCGGTTCGAACAAGCAATCGCCGGTTTGTTGACTGGTTACGGTCGAAAGTTGTCGGCAGAAGTGCGTTATGTGGAACCCGATGTCCGCAAGGACTCGGTTGTGACATTCCTGACGCGGTCATGGCGTGACATTCTGGTGAAGCTGTTTTACCGCAAGTCACTGCCGGTCGCCTGCGGAATTACACGACGGCGACTTTGACGCAGTTAATGGGCGGAAGGGAGTCGAAGAGGCAGTCCCATTGGTCTCCGCTTTCGCGACCGATCCACAGCTGGCCGGTCGTTGTGCCGAAGTAGAGGGATGGCGATTTGAGATGGTCGATCGTCATCGCGTCGCGCAGGATCGTGAAGTAGCTTTCTTTCTTCGGGAAACCTTTTGAGAGGCGTTGCCATTTGTCGCCGCCGTTCCTGCTGCGCCAGACAGCGGGTCTGTTGTCGGGGCAGGTTCTGGTGGCAGGGTCCAGCGGGACGACGTAAACGGTGTCCGGGTCGTGAGGGTGAACGACGATGGGGAAGCCGAAGTCGGACGGCAGGCCGGCGGCGATGGATCGCCAGGTGTGACCGTGATCGTCGCTGCGAAGAACTCCGATGCCGGGGCGGTCTTCCCAGCCGCCGTGATTCTGCATGTAAAGCCGACCGGGAGCGTCCGGGTGAGTCGCGATTTTGTGAACGCATTGACCAAATTCGGGATACGGGTCCGGGACGAAGCCGGCACTGACGCCATTGTTCGACGCGTTGAAGGTCTTGCCGCCGTCTTCGCTCAGGTAGTGGCCGCCGGTTGAGATTCCAAGGTGCACTCGGTTGCCCTCCCGGACGATCGTGTGCATGCACAAACCGCCGTTGCCCGGATGCCACTGTCTGGCGTGTTCGTGGTTGCTGATGCCGGGCACCAGTTCCCAGGAATTGCCGCCGTCGTTGCTGCGGAACAGCGACGCCGGTTCAACTCCGCAAAGCAGGTCGCGTTTGCCACTGCCGGGTTCGAGCGACCAGATGTTGGCCAGTGCTCGCCCATCGTCTTTCGGAAACGCGGGAGCCGACTTTGTTTCCTTGAAAGTCTGGCCGAGATCTGTCGAGCGGAGAATCTTCATCCCGAAAAACGGACAGCAGCTTGAGGCGAAGATCGTCGGCTTTGCGCCGCGCTGGTCGATCAGGGCCGAGTAAACGCCGACGCCGGGTCGGAAGGGGCCTCGCAGTTCGAACTTGCGGCGAGTCTTTGTGGACTCGGCAATGAACAGGCCTTTTTTCGTCCCGATGCAAAGAATGAGTCGCTCGGCCATTTTTGGAGCACCTTTTGAATTAGTTATCGGTGTTCTGCAGGAGTGTCACCAGGGAAACAAAGTTCCTTCAGCGTTCCCGCTCCTGCACAGAAACCATGAAAATGGTCAGCCTCCAGAAACTGCGGGCATGATGAAAAGAGTGTCGCCGGGCTCCAGCGGTGTTTCGAAACTGTTTTCGCCAGAGAGCAGATCGTTGTTTACAAAAAGATGGATGTGTCGCCGCACAGCTCCGGTCTCGTCGCAGACACTTCGATAAACGGCCGGATGATCCCGCTCAAGCTGCTGCAGACACTCTCCAACTGTGGCGGCGGACACGATCAACTGCGATTTCCCACCGCACTCCGACCTTAGCGTCGCCGGAATCTGGACGGGAATAGAAGCTGGCATTCAGCATCCTCACAAGATGGTTCAGGACGACTTCTGAGCCTGAGCCAGGCGGATTTCTTCCTGGCGATAGCGTTCGTTGAGTTCCAGGTTGAAGCGCGGGTGGTCGTCGTGGATGTTGGCTTTGCGATGCCTCGCGCTGCATCGGTAACAAACCAGGACGTCGCTCATCACCGCGTACAGAACCATGTCGATCGCGGCGAAGACGAGCAGAATGCCTAGCGCCCAGGTTGGCTCGACGTACCACCAGGCGATCGTGCTGAGGCCGCCGCCGGTGACAACCATCAGCAGACCCAGAGCCTGCGGAAAATCTTTCTGTCGCCAGAGGTCTTCGTTGCCGCAGCACAGGCAGCGTTTGGGACGGTCGTCTTCAATGTCTGCGGTTGTGATCTCTCGCGACCAGTCTTGAGATGAGCACGTGAGCTTGCTGGTGTCTGCCGAAACGACTTCGATGTTCGGCGCGTCGCACTTCGGACACTGATAAATGAGCTGCATGTTTCCGGAACTCGTTTCAAAGTCGCTCGTAGTTAAAGAGGCAGTTGCAGTTCGTGACGAAGCAGCGCGCCGGTCATCTCGCCGATGAACGCCAGGATGACTCCGACAAACAGAACACCGGTCGCTGACTGAGTGTTTTTGTACCGAAGAATCCGGACCACCATAAACGATACCGCCAGCGGTCCCAGAATTCCGCCCAGCCATTCGAGCATCAGCCAGATGGTGTGGGTCGCCGTCCAGCTGGTTGCTCCGCTGGTCGTCGTCCCTTCCGAGCCGAACGGCCAGAACATCCCGAGAGTAATCACGCCAAAGATCAAACGACCGCCAGCGACGCACGCGAGAAACCAGTTGACTCGGTTGAGCGGTGTTGTCGACATCGTCGGAGTGGTCAGGTACCAGTGTCCGAGCAGCATGCCACCGACGGTGGCTCCGGAAACCGCAGCGACTGCCAGTTCGGTCAGCCAGGTCAGGTTTCCTTTGAGCGTCAGAAATCCGACGCTCGGGACGCTGCTCAGGACGACCGTGATCAGCGACACGATGGCGATGCCGAAAGCGAATCGTGCGCCCGCCGCGCGGCGTTCGAGAGTCCACATGACCGAACCGAGAAACGACATCGTCGCCAGGCCGATCGAGATCCACCGAACGATCTCGGCTGAGAGCACAGGTTCGGCACCTTCGGCAACGGGAGCCGGGCCGATCGCCATGAATGCCAGAACGGACAACCCCAGCGCGACGAGCTTTTGAATTCGGAAGAAGCCCGACGTCACTTCAGAGCGAGGCATGACGCACCACACCAGGCTCATCCCGCAGATCAGTCGAATGGCAAATTGAGTGAGCATGAAGGTTCGGTCAGACAGATTTCAGAGGCAGGATTTCAGAGAAGTGTTTTGACGGTTTATGGGTGCAGTTTCTGGACGGTCTCGACAAGCTCTTTGGCGAGAACGTCAACGCTCGCCTGTTTGCGTTCGTTGTTCAGCGACCCGTCATCGCTGAACGCTGAGTGCGCCTCCGAAAGCATGATCTGATCAGGCATTACCAGCACGCTGATGTTCTGCAGAATCGATCTGAGATGAACCAGACCGCGGATTCCGCCGAGGCCACCGGGCGATGCCGCCATGATCGCGGCAACTTTTCCAGTGAAAGCCGCTTTCATAGGTTCACCTTCGGCTCGACGGGAAATCCAGTCGATGGCGTTTTTGAGCACGGCGCTGATCGAGCTGTTGTACTCGGGCGAGGCAATCAGCAACCCGTTGTGGTCGATGAAAAGTTGCTTCAACTTCGCTGCGTTTTCCGGCATGCCGTGTTCGGCTTCGTAGTCTTCGTCGAAGAGCGGCAGCGGAAAGTCTGCCAGGTCGATCAGCGTGACTTTGGCTCCGGCTGCTTCAGCCGACTTTCCAGCAGCGGCGACCAGCTTCTTATTGAATGACTCTTTGCGAGTGCTCCCGGCAAAAGCCAGAATCCTTGCAGTGCTCATGGAATTATCCTTTTCGATCAGTGGCAAACTTGTTCACCGCGAGAATCGCAAGTCGGTTGCGGACACTGGCGAATCAGATTCATGATTGATGTCGCGGAACCCGACCAATGACAGAATCTGTGGTTAAAGGGACTCTAATCGCCGCTTCGGAACGTGAACATCGTCTCAAACCTCGATCGAACTGCGATTTCAATAGTGAGAACTCTGAATGTCTGATTTGCTCAACCGTCTCGTCCGAATTCAGGTTCTTTGCTTTCTGGCAGCCGTCACCACCGTCGTCAATGGCTGGTCTCAGCTTGCCGTCGCGGGTGAGTACAACCCTGTCCTCAGCATTGGAGACGAGGCTCCAGAATGGAAGGAGCTGCCGGGGGTGGACGGGAAGAAGCTGTCGCTGAGCGATCTCAAACAGAAAGATGTCGTTGTCCTGGCGTTTATCTGTAACAGCTGTCCGTACGCGGTCGACTATGAAAATCGCCTGATCGCGTTTGCGAAAAAGCACTCGGGGAAGGACAGCAAAGTGGCACTCGTTGCCGTGAACGTGAACAAGGTGGAAGAAGACCTGCCTCCGAAGATGAAAGAAAAGGCCGAGGCGAAGGGTTTCAGTTTTCCGTACCTGTTCGACGAGACTCAGCAGATTGCCGCAGACTACGGAGCCGGGTTCACTCCGGAATTCTTCGTGCTGAACAGGGCTCGCAAAGTCGTCTACATGGGAGCGATGGACGACAGCCCGAACGCCGACAAAGTCAAACGCCGCTACGTCGACGAGGCTGTCGCCGCCGCGCTCGCCAGCAGGTTGCCCGAAGTTCGCGAGACGGTCCCGGTCGGTTGTCGGATCCGCATCGAACGAAGTCGCCGACGAAAGAAGTAGGCCAGCGCAGCCAGCAGAATTGCGCACGATGCAGACGAAAGGTTTTGACCACGGAAGAAACGGAATGAAACGGAAGCAGTCTGGCGGTTCTTGAAATACCTTCCGTGTATTCCGTGCTTTCCGTGGTTCTGTATAGTGGAGCCGGCTGAGCGGTCGATTCCGTTAAATTGACGTTGCATCTCAAGTCGTCGTCGTGAGTGGTCATGCGGTATTTTCGTCGATTCCGAATGGAATTCAATTTTTCTGAGCACGACGTTCCCGATCCGGAATTGCCGGACGGGTACCGCTTCGTCGGCTGGAAACCGGAAGATCTCGACCGCCACGCCCTCACTAAGTTGGCCTGCTTTCAGAACGAGCTGGATTCTCAGGTGTTTCCGTCGTTGTCGACGCTCGACGGCTGCCGGCGGCTGATGCTGGAAATCGCCAGCCAGCGAACTTTTCTCCCGCAGGCCACCTGGCTGATCTGTCGCCACGGCGAAGGTTCGAATACTGCACCGATCGACTGCGGAACCATTCAGGGGCTGGCCAACGGTCGCGACGCCGGATCAATCCAGAACGTCGGTGTTTGCCCGGATCACCGAGGTCTGGGCCTCGGGCGAGCACTCGTGCTGCAATCGCTGATCGGGTTTCAGGCAGCGGGCCTGCGGAGAGTCTTTCTGGAGGCAACCGCCGAGAACGCTCCGGCTGTCGAGCTGTACCGTTCCGTCGGATTTCGCCTGATCCGAACCACTTTCCGGCAGGTTCCCGACCAGTCGCCGACCGTTTCCGAGTAACGAAACCGCGTCATTTCGCACGGTCTGGCGTGACTCAAGTCCGTCTTGTGGCAGATTTTACGCTTCCGATACGATTCCCGTCGCGAATCCGAGGTCCTGACTCGAAGTCTTTACTTTACTCGCTGCGAGAGTCGACATGTCCACACGGCAGATGAATCGTGACGTATCCCCTTTGCGGGCGTTTCTGGGCACAGTCACCAAATACATAAAGATCTGCTGTGTCATTAAGCCATTGCAACTCCTTGTCGCTCGTAAGTCCTGCAGGCAGAAAATGGACCGCATGCGGACACTTCCTACTCACACGGTTGGGCATGACCTGGCACGCATGCTGGACAGCAAAGGGCTGAAGCTGATTCCCGGTTTTGCAAAGCACGACCTGGATCATCTGATCCTTGGATATGGCATGAATCCTGAAGATGAACTCTGCATGCAGGCATACCTGATTGGTAACGGGCGAAGGCAGTTTCAATGCTTCCTTTTCCTGAGTTCGGCCGTGTTGCTACCCGGCCTGTGGGGCACGCTGTGGGCTCACTACAACTCAGGTAAGCAAAGCGAGCCTCTTTCGTCGTTGAAATTAGACGACTGCCTTCACCAAAGAACTGACCAACTAAGGCAGAAGTATGCGCCGTCACTCAGAAACTCATCGGTAACCATGAATGAAGCCATTACCGCGTTTGTTGGATAACGAAGGCGAGAAACAACGATTCAACAAGTCTAAGGACCAAGCGAACTCCCCGTGGATTACCAGCTCAAATCAATTGGCAAAACGTGCGCAGGAACAGGCGAGCCGCTTGAACCGGGCAGTACCTGTCACAGTGTGCTGGTCGATCGAAACGGTGAGTTGCTGCGGCTCGACTATTCGGAAGCAGGCTGGAAAGGGCCGCCGGAAGACAGCGTGGGAGAGTGGCTGGCGGTCGTGCCGGACGACACTCCCAAACCAAAGG
>JADHNX010000216.1 GCA_016779365.1 Planctomycetaceae bacterium | reverse complement strand
GAGGTACTCGATGATCCGTTTGTATCGCGGCAGGACGCCTGCATGATGAACTCCGACGCCGCGCAGGATGATCGTTTTGAGCTTCGGTCCGATGCCCTGTGACCAGTCGTGCTTTTTCAACTCTTCGACCAGCAGTTTTTGTTGCCCGTCGCTGAGCAACGCTTTGCCTTTGAGCTGTTCCGCGACGCTCCAACATTCTTCCCGGTTGAAACAGAACAGCAGGGTTGGAGTTTTTCTTGCGTCGTCATCGCCGTCAGCCATCATCTCAAGCTGTTCGTTGAGCAGTTGATCCGGCACCCAGTGATAACGCAGCGGCACCTTGCGGTCTTCGCTTCGGACAAGGTCGAGCCGACGACCGTGCGACCGGTTGAGCCAGATCATGAAGTCGGTTGAGTTGCCCACCGTCGCGGAAAGCAGCATCAGCCGAACGTGTTTCGGGAGGAGACTCAGCGACAGTTCCCAGACGATGCCGCGTTCCGGATCGTTGAAGCTGTGGAACTCGTCCATCACGACTGACGAGACTTCTGAGAAGTCAAAGTCGTCGCGGTTGAGCAAACGGTTCAGCAGAATCTCGGCCACGACAACCAGCACCTTGGCGTCTGGATTGACTTTGTGGTTGCCCGTGACAAGGCCGACATCCTCCGGCTGAAACCCCCACCGCACGGCGGCTTCCTGGATCTCCTGAAACTTCTGGTCGGTCAGCGCGATCAGCGGCGTCGTGTAGTATGCCGTCTTTCCGGTATGCAGAGCCTCGAACAAAGCGGCTTCGGCAATCAGCGTCTTCCCCGTCCCGGTCGGAGCCGAAATCAACACTCCCTGCTCGGAATCAAACCAGGCAAGAATCGCCTTCTCCTGAACCGGGTACGGCTCGTAAGGAAGCTGATCCAGAAACTCCAAAGCAATTTCGTCACGATCGGGCATAGTGGCCGTATTCAAAACTGAATGAGTATGACTGTTGGTGCGTCACTGGAGCGTTTGGCTTACAAAAAAAGCTTCGCCCACTGCAGCCAGGCAGCGGACGAAGCTTATCAAATCACTCTGAACGCGTCGAAATCGAGATATCTAGGTCCTAGAAATCACCAAGTTCTTCGCCTCCTGCCATGCTGCCCAGGCTGAGCCAGACATTGGCATCAACATTCTCGCTTATGAAGCGAGCTGCCCCATCCGCGATGGCAATGTGAATGCCACCGGTGTGGAAACTGGATGGTGCGTGCCATCGGACGATCGAGTTAATCGGCATGTCGGTGTCAGCGACGACCGAAAACTTCATACCGCGACCATCCACAACGTTTACGAGATCAATCAGACTCGCTGGTTGGTAGCCACGAACTTCTGCCACCATAACTGTGTTGCTGGTTCCATCAATGATGTCGCGTTCGGATGTTCCTGAGTCCTGGAAGAAAATTCCGCGGGTGCTCGATTGATTTCCATTTGTGGCCCAGTTTTGACGCTCCGGTCCGCCAGCAGGCGCCGTATCTTCCCCGGCAATTCCAGTGTAGTGGACGACGTGAGCGTTTCCCTGCAACAGGGTGTTCTGTATCGGGTTTGAGGGACACAAATATACGGGGTAGCCTGTCGTGAATGCGACACGATTATCTGTTGTGGCGTTGTTAAAGTTGTACGCTCGACTGAAGTCGATCGATTCGTACATGGCAGCTTGATCAACGTATGGAAGGATCAACGTCATCCAGTTTCCCGCATGGCCACCCCAACTATTGCTTCCACCAGTCAAGTGCGAACCAACGATTACTTCGCCGGGGGGGAACTTGCTGTGAACTTCGTGGTAGTTGTGAAGAGCCAGGCCAATCTGTTTCATGTTGCCTTTGCACTGTGTGCGACGTGCCGCTTCGCGAGCCTGCTGCACAGCCGGAAGCAGCAGCGCAACCAAGATGGCGATGATGGCGATTACGACCAGCAGCTCGATCAGCGTAAAGCCTCCAGATCGACGCCAGCGAACGTAGAAGTGGGATTTGGCCATGTAGAGTCTCCAAAGAAACGAGTAAGAAAAAGTAAGCTCAAACGAGGAAAGGCAGACTGGAATGAGTCGTCAGTCATTAGCGTTATTTGCCAGCGGAAATTTCGTGACACGTGATCCGACTGGGTGTTGAGCTAACAGAGCCTTCAGGAACTGGAACCTGCACCCGCAGCCGGGCTACTGGTCAGTTCGATAGGAATGTCATTCTCACCTTCTTTGACTTCGACAGTCACACCTGATGATCTTGCCACTCCGTATCTGGCGGGAATAGTGCACGGTGCTGCACTCACGTTAACGGGAGCGACACCATCGGCTGAGCTGCTGTTGATCCCTTCAACGATGGGGCACTCAACGCTGACCCAGTGGTTTCCGATGACAGCTCCCGAACCTGCTGCAGCGGCCAATGTGTAGGTTCCGTCGCTCGAGATCTCTGCTGTTGACGCGGGGCCGCTGGTCCCCATCGTAGAAGCTGGAACGAATGTAATCGTGCCTGAAGTCACGGGCTGCCCATCAAGGGTGACAACCCCCTTAACCGGAGCGATTGCGGGAGCGTCATCGACTCCTCCACCGCAACCTGAGATGAACGTGGTGGCAAGGGCCAAGCAGGTGAGACGAGTCACTGATCGAGAAATTGTCATTTTGGCGCGGGATTCCAGATTGAGACAGATAAGTGGTGGGTTGCCGAAGATGGCAGCGGGGTGGGCAGATGGCAGCGGGGGAGCCTTTTTGGGCAGCCTTGGAACGCAGCAGGGTGGCAAGGCTATCTCTTTGTTATCCTTTATTCAAGTTGCGAATCAGGTCGATTTCTGCCTCTTGATTCATGTTCGTGGTGCCGAGTTTTCAATGATTGTCAGTATGTCAGTAAGACCGTTTGGTATTGTGATTTCCTGTGTCTGGCCAGATGGCCAGGTGATTCGTAAACGGGGAAGCGGGGAGTTTTTTATCCGGGCCAGAAGGGGCAGATGAATCAGGGGACTTCTGGTCGACAGGTAACTGCCACCCCCGGTGATCCATCGGACTGATCGGTGCTGGGAATCCACCCATTCGACCATAGCTCCAATCGGTTCTCGCGGACTTAATGTACCGACGAGGCGGATTTTTATAGAAGGTGATTCTGTTTTGGACTCATTGGACAGAATGGCGACAGGCTCGTTGAGCCGACTGATCGCGATATCGATGTCGCCATCGCGGTCGAGATCGCCTGTTGCCGCTCCTCTTGACATATCAGCATGCGAAAAGAATGGGCCTGCAGTCCGACTGGATTCGATGAAACTCTCGCCGTCGAGGTTTTCCAGGAGGATCGGTTGTTGTCTGATTGGAGCCCTGACAGGGGTACGCATCACGTGACCGGTTACCGCCACCAGGTCTTCATCTCCGTCGTGATCGAAGTCCGCGAACTCAGTGCCCCATCCAACGAACTTTACTCCAATTCTATCAATTCCCCGTTTGCCACTGACGTGCCGAAAAGTCAGATCGCCGGTGTTCTCGTACAAAGCAAAGGACTGATCCTGGTAATTGGTGACCCAGATGTCGGGACGCCCGTCACGATTGAAGTCGCCAATGCCGATTCCCATGCTCCCGTCAGATTCTCCTGCGGCGTCGAGAGCCGTTCCGCTTTGTACCCCGACTTCTTCGAATGATTCTGCGCCTTCGTTGCTGTAGAGCATGTTGGGGACGGCATCGTTGGCGACATAAACATCCAGGTCATGGTCTGCGTCCAGATCGGCGATGGCAACTGCCAGTCCCTTACCGCCTTCGGTGGCAATTTGATCAAAGGTTGTTTCGCGAAATCGACCGTTCCCTTCGTTGTAAAACACAGCGTCGGGTAACCCTTTGAATTTGAACGGAGCACAGTTGTCGCGTCTGGCTCCAACGAGACTTATGCACTGTGGATGATTTTTGAAGGACCAGTCGAGATAACGGGCGATGTAGACGTCAGGATATCCATCATTGTTGAGATCGCCCCAGGCTGCGGTAGTGCTCCAGATTGATTCTCTCGGCCCGGTTGAGAGTGGCTGTTCATCAAACGTGCCGTCGCCAAGATTCCGGTAAAGCATCGCGCCCTGGTATCCAGTGATGAGGACGTCGCGAAACCCATCGTTGTCAAAGTCCATCGCCGCTGCGCCATGTGAGTACAGTTCCGTCGAATGCAGTCCCGAGGGTGTCGTGACATCGTCAAACTGCCATTCGCCGAGATTACGAAACAGCCCGGGAGGGCGTCCGGCAATTGTGCGAGCGCTGGTAATGGTGCCTCCTCCGGGAAACAGCAGATCTTCCCACCCGTCGGCGTCGACGTCGAGGAAGGCTACTCCGGTCCCTAGAGTTTCCAGGATGGTGTATTCATCAGCCTCGACTCCGTTTCTGGGAACAAAGTTAATCCCTGTGCGGGCTGTTTTTTCGACAAACCTGATCCGATGGTCGAGCTTGCCGGTGTCATCCGAATTGATCGTCGGGTTCGAAGAATTGATGACCGGAGGGGGAGCGTCTGAAGACCAGCAGCCTAACAACGTCAGGTTGATCAGAAGCAGAATTTGCCACCAGCCGAAACCGTCTACCGGTTTTGATGAACAGAATTCGGGATTCATTGGGATGAAGGTCCAGTCTGGCCGGCCAGTCGCTGATGTTTTTCAGACAGCTCGTTCTGTCCGACCAGCTTGTAGTGGTCCGCCAGCGCCTGGTGAGTCGGTGCATGACCGGAGTCAATTTCGAGCAGGCTGTGGAACCATTTGAGCCCCTCTTCACGCGATTTGAAATCGTACGTGATCGATGCCACCTGATACCTGACATCGGAATTATGAGGTTCGCGGACCAGTTGCCGGGTTAGTTTGCTCAGTTTCAGAAGTGGCTTTGTGCCTTCATCGACGAGGCGGAATTCGTGAGCGGCATCTTCGCGCAGTCCCGCTGACTGTAGTGCCTGAGCGAGTGCGTAGTGCAGTTCGCGGTCTTCTGGCTTGAGTTCTGTGGCGCGGCGGAGAAAGTCTACGGACTCATTGGGCTTTTCTGAGTCCAGTGCGATTTCACCACGAAGCAGCAGTGCCCGGACGTGATTGGGAAAGTCTTTAAGGACTCCGTCAAGAATTTCTCGGGCTGGATCGATCTGACCCAGCTTGCGGAGACAGTTGGCCCAGTCGACGCGGGCTATTGGGTCAGCGGAGTCCTGTTCGACGCAACGACGCAGTTCCAGTTCGGCTTCATCCGTCCGCTTCAGTCGAATCAGTGACTGTCCCAGGTGCAGCCGAGCCTGAGTATGTCTGGGGTCGAGGCTTACAGTCTTTCGGAATTCCTCAGCGGCAGCTTCCCAGTTCATCAGAACTTCTAGCAGGGTTCCTCGTAGAAAATGTGAACGAGGATCTCCTGGATAGTCGGCATCCCAGCCGTCGAGAACTCGAATCGCGTTGTCCAGGCGGAACATCGCGAGCGAATCTTTGATAAACGCTTCGCAAATCTCAGGGCCGTCAGCGCCTGCCGTGTCGAAGAGTGTTGCCCAATGCTGCTCCATCTGCTGGAACTGGCCAGTTTGTGCCAGGGCGATCCATTGCTCACGTTCCAGTTCTGGCACTGGCCAGCCTAGCTCGAACGCGCGAGCCAGGTGTGGCCGGACCTGGTCGAACTCAAAAACTCGCCGATGGAGGCGAGCAAGAAGGAATTGCGCTTCTGCATTATCGGGATCGTTCCACTTGGCAATGGTAAGCCAGATGCGAGCTTGGTCATGGTTGCGAACGTTCAGAGCAACCCGCCCCCGCCAGGTCCCGATATAGCATGGAACTGGAGACAGGATGGTTCCGACCGTCGCTACTGTCAGGACGAAGATCGTGCTGTAGCGGCGCGTCATGATTACGGAGCGGATCTTCTGAACGCGCGTTGAAGCCGGCTTCGCGGTCATTGCGGGATTTGCTGTTTGATGCGGTTTGCTCAAGGAGCATGGCTCCAATTGGGGCAGCTGTGTTTTAGTCTGCTTTGACTTGCCTGCTGGTACCGGGCGAGGCGATCGATTCAGAAATGGTCGACGGGAAATCGCTGTGCTCGTCGATTATCAGGTGTTGACTGGCTGGGACGTCTTCAAACTGCTGTTCAATTCCGGACGGCCAGAACACCGTAATTCGATCGATTTTTGTTGTTGTTCCTAAGCCAAAATGAACTTCCGCAGGTGACTGGGCGACAAAGCTACATTCGGGGAACAGTTCCCGCCACTGCGTCTGGCCGCCACACTCGACGCGGATGCGTGCTCCAATGCCGCGCGAATTTGATTGATGGCCACGGAGAGAGAGTCGAAGCCACGAAGTCTGCGGCCAGCGATTTTGAAACAGACGAATCGGACCGCCTCCACTGCTGCGAACGATCAAGTCCGGCATGCCGTCGTTATTAAAGTCGCCAGCAGCTACGCCCCGGGAGTCGCTGTCACTGTCTGCACCTGTCAGGTGAGAGACATCAAGGAATCCCTGTCCTCCGAGATTCAGGGCGACCTGGTTTCGTTCGTAGGCACTTAGATTTTCATCTCCCGTGTGCCAGGGATTTCGCATCCAGAATTCGCCTGTTGATTTGTCAACGGGGCCCGGGGGGGAATGGTCAGCATCCTGATCCAAAGGCTGTGACACGACAGCCTGCCAGACACAGCGTCATCCATCGGGGTCGCCCCGACGGAGAGAAAGAAACCCGGCAGTCGCGTATGCGTCCTGCCAGCCATCGCCATTGAAATCTGCAAACGTCGTCCCGTACGCCCAGCCAGAACTGGACATAACTCTTGGGACTTCAATCGGGATAAACTGTCCGTCACCAGTGTTGCGATATAACCTGCTGCCGATCGTGGCCGCAACCACTCGGTCGTACAATTCCGGTGGATAATCTTTGCGATCGACATTGGACATGATTCGGTTGCCAGCTTTCGAATACATGTTCGCCACGTACAAATCGCAAAGGCCGTCGTTGTCGAAGTCAGCAGAGGTGGCTCCCATTGAGAAGCCGCCGAAAACCGGATCGATTGTCGTGTCTCGAAATGTTCCGTCACCCTGACTCACCAGCAGTGAGTTTCGTCCGAATTCATTGGTTGCCAGAAGATCCGGATAGCGGTCGTGGTTTACGTGCAGCCAGACTGCCGCAAAAGTACTGCTTCCCTGACCACCGGCACCCGTGGCCGAGGTGACATCTTCAAATTGCCAGTCGCCCAGATTTCTCCACAGAACGTTGTCGATTCCAAGTCCACCGTCAATCCAGGGAGTGTGCTCTTTGGCCTGCTGGCCTGGGAGGTAGGGTTGGCTGTGTGAGACGTAAATGTCGAGCCGTCCATCCAGATCGTAATCAGCGATCGAGTAAGCTGAGGCTGGAGTCAGCAGTAGATTGCTGGACTGTGTTACGTCGCGGAATGTTCCGTTGCCGAGATTTTCATAGAGCCTGTCTTCGCTGATCAGATCATCGTCCCCGTCTCCGTCCCAGTCGCCCCAGCAGGATAATGTCCATTGAAGTGGAGTCGCGTTGGCGGCGTTGAGTCCGGATTCGGATGTGGCATCGACAAACTTCCCTTCAGTCGTGGCGCGATAAAGTGTGAGTCCTGTCTTCACATCGTCGATCAGCAGGTCCAGCCGGCCGTCCTGGTTGTAGTCACTGACGTAGACGCCGCCGGTGTTGTAGTGAATCGGTGAAGAGTCAGTCCGTTGCCAGTTATCGTGCATTCCGGCCGAGTCGATGCCGGATTCGGTTGTGACATCGGTCATCAGAAGGGCAGGCGACTTGCGAATGTTGACTTTGTCGATCGATGCATGAGTGATCCATTTGCGGCGAGCGGGGATGTCGTCACTCATCTGGTCTGTCTGAACATTGAGGATCAATTCGACCTCAGCTCGGCGCGATTCTCCCTGGTTCGAAAGTCTGACAAGCCATTGGGCGTTCCACACGCCTTCCAGGCTGTTCGGTGACTCTGGATGCAATCTGACGTTTC
>JADHNX010000215.1 GCA_016779365.1 Planctomycetaceae bacterium | reverse complement strand
TCGACTCAGCCGTACGCTCTGTCACTGCCGGCAGAGTTTGGCAATGCGAAGTCCGGATTTCGATTCCCGTTGCATGTCAAACTGCATGGTCGAGGTGGCAGTCGTAACGAAGTTCGTTTCTTCAACGAGCATCACGGTAAGAAGCCGCAGGACGGGCAGGACTGGATCCAGCTCGACGTTTTCGGCCGCACAGACAATGCCTACCGGTGGAGCGGTGAGACCGACGTCTTCGAAGCGATCGCCGATGTCAGCCGTCGATACCGGATCGACTCGAAACGGATCACCTTGTGGGGCTTTTCGATGGGCGGAGCCGGAGCGTGGCACCTGGGCCTGCATCATCCGTCAAAGTGGTCGTCGGTTGGTCCGGGAGCGGGTTTCGTCGACTTCTACAAGTATCAGAATCAGACCGAGCCGTTGCCGACGCACCAGCATCGAGGTCTGCATATTTACGATTCGATCGACTATGCCCTGAACATGTTCAATGTTCCGTTCTGTACTTACGGCGGCGAACTGGACGCTCAGCTTGTGGCCAGCACGGAAATGATTGAACGCGGCAAGGAACTCGGCGTCGACGCGAAGCTGCTGATTGGTCCGGGCATGGGACACAAGTTTCATCCCGACAGCTACAAGGAATTCATGACATTTCACACCACGAAGTCGAAAGAAGGCCGGCCACAATTTCCCGGTCGCAAAGAGATTCGTTTCGTGACGTGGACGCTCAAGTACAACCAGTGCGAATGGCTGACGATCGAGGAACTAATCAAGCCGTACGAAGAGACGCTCGCGGAAGGTGGCGTGGATGACGACGGAGTGCTGCGTATGACAACGAAGAATATTTCGGCACTGAGAATCGCGCGAGGAATCGCGGATGAGGTCGAACTTGACGGAAAGTCTTTTCTACTGAGGTCTGCGGCCGATGGCCTGCTGCCGGACGTCTACTTCCAACAGTCCAGCGATGGATGGAACCTGCTTGAGTATGACGATTCACTGGCGTTTATTGAGAACCCAGGGCTGGCCAAACGGCACAATCTTCAAGGGCCGATCGACGATGCCTTTATGGAGTCGTTTGTTTGTGTCCGCGGAACCGGCGAAGCATGGTCCCAGGAAACTCAGGCACGAGCTGAAGCGACGTTGCAACTGTTTGAGAAGGAGTTCGACAAATGGCTGCGTGGCCGAGTGCGGGTCATTGCGGACGACCAACTGACCGAAGAGCACATCGCCAGTTCAAACCTGGTTCTGTTCGGTGATCCCGGATCAAACGCGATCATGGCGCGAGTGATCGAGAAACTTCCGGTTCGCTGGACGATGGACGGCTTCGAAGTGAACGGGCAGTCTTACGATTCAAAGACGCATTTTCTGTCGATGATTTATCCGAATCCGCTGAACCCTCGCCGCTACGTCGTGATCAACTCGGGCCACACGATGCACCAGAAAGATTTTCTCGCATCGAATTCGTGGCTGTTCCCGAAGCTTGGAGACGTCGCCGTGCGGAAGTTTTCAGACGGCGTCAACGATCCCACAAAAGGGACCACCGTTTGGGCTGACCTGTTCGATTCCAGCTGGCAGCTTCCTTCGAAGAAGTAGCGGCGATTCGGAACGCGGAACAGGGTTGTTACTCGTCGCGGCCGACGGGGTTGAGCGAATCGTCGCATTCGATTCGAAGTTTCAGAATTCGACGAGGATCAGCTTCCAGAATTGTGAATCGGAGCATGCCATATTCGAATGTTTCTGAAACAGCGGGAATTCGTCCCAACTGCGAAAAAACAAACCCGCCGATCGTGTCGAAGTCCTGATCATCCGGCAGGTCGTAGTTGAATTCTTCGATCAAGTCGTCGATATGGACTCGCCCATCGACTTCGTTGATTGTGGGTGAGAGCCGCTGAACGGGATCGACTTCTTCTTCGTCGTCTTCGTCGACAATCTCTCCGACAATTTCCTCCAGCAGGTCTTCCATCGTGACCAGGCCGGCGACCCCGCCATACTCGTCCAGCACGATTGCCATGTGGACTCGTTTACGGTTCATTGTTTCGAGCAGGCGGTCAACAGCTGTCGTTTCCGGGACGTACATCGCGTCGCGGCAGATTTCGGCGATGGGTGGAACTTCGTCCGGCGGGCAGTCAACGTATTGCAGCAGATCTTTGGCGTACAGAATTCCTTTTATGTCGTCGGTCGAATCGCCGATTACCGGAATTCTTGTGTGTCTGGAATCGAGAATTTCAGCTCGCGATTCGGCGATGGTCATGTCGGCACGAATGAACCGCATTTCCGTCCGCGGAGTCATGACTGACGCGACGACGGCGTCCTGCAGGTCCATCACCTGATCGATCATTGAACCCGTGCTGGCGTTGATCGCGCCCATTCTTTCCCCGGCATCGACGACCGACCGGATCTCGTCGGTCAGAGATTCCGGATCGTTCGGGTCAGTCTGATCAACGTCGTACAACCGGTGAAAGATTGTGTCGATCTGAGTGGCGAGGCGAATGACTGGTCCAAGGACGGTGACGACCGACTGGATCAGAGGCCACGCTCGATACAGGAAACTTTCGCCCGAGACTTGCGCGACGGATCTTGGGAAGACAATTCCAAACGCCAGGAGCAACGCCAGAAGAACGACCCAGCGCATGGCGAAGTCGAACCACTCGCTGACCAGGCTGGGCTGGGCACCTGTCTGGAGCAGCAGGTTCCAATGAAGGACGACGATTGAAACAAAAGCGAGCGACGCGACAACCAGAATCGTTTCGCAGGCGACCAGTGCTGCTTCCCGATTTTTAAGAATGTCGAGGAAACGGTTCTCTTTACCTCGCTCTTTGCAGAGTTCGTCGAGTTCCGCTCGCGAGAAGCCACGCAGGCTGTAGCACGCGATCGATGCGTAAAGCTGCAAGGCAAGTAGCGCGGCACACAGAGGCAGGGCGATGGTTAAGGTCACGACTGCCCTCCGGGGTGGACTGCCGGCTGGTCTTTGGTCGTCTGGCCATTGAAAGGCCGAGCTTCATCAACGTGGCCCTGGTCCGACGCGTCCCGAGTTGGTTTCGGTCTACCGAGGACTTCGAAGACGTGACACTCGCGAGCCCGCATGACGGGTAACTCGTCGGCGGTGAGATCGTCGTAGCCGCACAGGTGGAGCAGCCCGTGGACGATGTAAAGAGTCAGCTCGTCCAGCGACTCCCACGAGTAGTCAGCCGCCATGTCGATGGCCATTTCTGCACTGACGATAACTTCGCCGTCGATCGTCTTTCCGTTTCCTCGCGGGGTGTCCGGAAGCTGTTGAGCCAGCGGGTCGCTCGACATTTCCAGCAGAAAACTGAGAACGTCAGTCTCGTAGTCGTGATTGAGGTACTGCCGGTTCAGTTCGTGAATCTGTGCGTTATCGACAATGGCCACACTGATCGTTGCAGCCGCGACCTGTTCAGTCTGAAGTGTCTGGCGGACGATCGTCCTGACGAATTCTTCGTCAATCGTCAGGCAGTCCTGGTGATCTGCGATTTCTATCTCGTACATGCCGGAAAGGGGTACAGAAGGTTTCTGGGGCTTACGCACTGCGTTGCTCGGGATATTTGATCCGACCGTGGTAAATGGCAATCAGCGATTGCGTCAGCGATTCCTCGATCGTGTGGATTTCACTCAGCGTCAGAGGGCTTTCTTCAAACTGGCCATCAAGCAGCTTATCCATTGTGATTTTATGGACCAGCGTTTCAATCCGGCGCGGAGTCGGTTCGCTGAGCGTTCGGCTGGCACTTTCAACCGCGTCGGACAGCATCATGACCCCTGCTTCTTTGGTTTGCGGTTTCGGGCCGGGATAACGGAATGAGGATTCTTCGGCATCGGTCCGATGGTCTGTATTTTTTTCGGCCTGCTTTCTGGCAGCGTGGTAGAAGTATTGAACCAGCGTCGTGCCGTGATGCTGCTCGATGAAGTCGATGATCGGCTGCGGAAGGTGATGCTCCAGTGCCAGGTCAACTCCGTCCTTGACGTGGCCGATGATAATCAGCGTGCTCATGGCCGGGGCGAGGTCATCGTGGCGACTCTTCATCCCCTCGGTCATGTTTTCGACGAAGTATTCGGGTTTGAGCATCTTGCCGATGTCGTGGAAGTACGCTCCGACTCGGACGAGCAGGCCGTTGGCACCGATGGATTCCGCAGCGGTTTCCGCGATTGTCGCGACGGAGATCGAATGGTTGTAAGTTCCGGGGGCGCGGCGGACGAGTTCCTGCAGCAAAGGATGCGAGATGTCGCTCATTTCAAGCAGGCTGATGTCGGTGACAACTCCGAAGGCTCGCTCGATGAATGGCAGACTACCAGCCACCAGGAATCCGGCCCCGAGAGACCAGGCGGCTCCTTTAAAGGCTTCGGCGAGGAGTCGTCCGTCAGACCAGTTGATCTCCAGAGACTGACTGTCCAGGACGCCCATTCCGCAATCAACGACAAAGAACGCGACTCCCGTAACGAATCCGGCCTTGATCAGTGTTGACCGCGAAGGCACGCTCGACAGCATAATAACAGCGGTGGCAGAGACGCTGATCAGGACGACCAGATCGGTCAGCTCGCCCGAAGTGGCCAGCGTCACCAGCAGGCTGATCGTCATGGCTGTCAGAGCGCCCATGATCTGGTTGTAGGCGACCGCAAAAATCATCGCCATGACGACGACGGGAACGACTTCAGCGCGAAGAACCGGCGTTTGAGTTGCCCAGCATCCGACTCCGACCGCAAGAATCATCGACCCCAGATAAATCGAAAGCCGCGAGTAAGATTGTGTGAGTCCTCGTTCGTTGCGAGCGAGATACGCGCCGTTGATTACGGCCAGCACGATCATCATTAACAGCACCGTGCCGGTCCGGATCAACCGCTGATAGACGGGCACCTGTTTTTCTGCTTCGTTGTACTCGTCACGGAGCAGTTCGATTTCTTCCGCACCGATCAATTCGCCAGGACCGACGAGAATCTGCCCCTGATACCACTTTTCGTACACGACATCGACGTTGTCCCTCGCTGCACGCAGAGCTTCCAGCGTTCGCGGACGGTCATAGGTCAGCGTGTGTTCGACTCTGGCATTCAGCCATGATTCAATGCTCGGGCGAATCGTGGCGAGCAGGGGAACCGTTTCCCAGGCTGCTGCGATTCTGCCGCCGGGTTTCATCATGGTTGGCAGGTCAACATCGCCAACTCCAGCGACGATCGGAGCATCTCCCTCGTCGGCTTCGATGGCCAGTCGTTGACCGGCGCTGAGTTGTCGCCGAGCCACCGCTTCAGGATCGATAATGCCGGGGCGGTCAATGACTCGCAGAATCTGCTGAAACTCGGCCAGCAATCCGGCAACTCGCTCGATTCGGGCCTGTTCGGTCACCCCTTCTGTCGACTGATCGGCAGCCCGGACCAGCCGACGAAGAGTTTCATACCTTGCTTCCGGTGTAGAGGCACGCGAGTCGGCTTCGCGATCGTCGGTATCCGCCGCCGAGAGGAGTCCAAACACTTCTTTGATCTCGTCAGTCAGAGCCTCAAGAGATGTGCTTTCGGCGATGGTCAGAAAATCTGCCCGCAACTCATCCGTCAGCATGTCCTTCTGCAAATCCTCGCGCCGGAAATGGAGCGGAACTCGCTCAGCGCTCTGCTCGCGTCGCCTGTCAGTTTCTCGCGTGTTGATTCGCTGAAAATCGACAGTCGCCAGAATTCCTTGAGCCGGTCGGTCCCCTTGACGCCAGGCGAAAGGTGTTTTCCACGCTTGGACGACGCCCGACAGGACGACAATCGCCAGCAGGCAAAGCGACAACCGTGCGAGAACTCTGCGGTCGCGCAACGAAGCCATCACACGGGTGAATGTTCCGTGTGATGTTCCGATGGAACGGCGAGACGCCCGGTGGCGTCTCGAATGCTTGTGCCCTAAAAACGGCATGGATTCAGACGCCGGTACGGTCGGAACGACCGGTTGCGGTTAAATAAGGGCGAGAAAGACGTGATGCGGTTAGCTTCAATGGTTTCTCTTGATTGGTGTAACCGTCAGCCGAGCGCTTCCCGATCTGCAGGCTTACTTTTTTCGGCCCGATCGAGAATCACCCTTCTGCGGTGAATCGTCGTAGGCTCGCACAATGTCACGCACGAGCCTGTGACGGACGATATCCTGACCAGACAGCTCGACCGCTTCAACTCCAGGGATGCCTTTCAGTCGCCGAGTTGCGTCCAGCAGTCCCGATGTCACGTTGTCCGGTAGGTCGTCCTGAGTCGGATCCCCCGTCACAACGATCCGTGAATTCTCGCCCATTCTGGTCAGAAACATCTTCATCTGAGTCGACGTTGTGTTCTGAGCTTCGTCGAGAATTATGAACGTATCATTAAGAGTTCGACCACGCATGTACGCCAGCGGAATGATCTCGATGATGTCATTTTCCATGTACCGCTTGACCTGGTCGAAGCTGACGATGTCCGCCAGCGCGTCCAGCAGTGGCCGCAGGTAGGGGTTTACTTTCGCCAGCAGATCACCTGGAAGAAATCCCAGTTTTTCTCCGGCTTCCACCGCCGGGCGGACAAGCACAATCTTTCGAACTAGCTCGGTTCGAAGGGCGTTCAGAGCCATTGCCACCGCCAGGTAAGTCTTTCCGCAGCCAGCGGGTCCCAGGCAGATCACGAGGTCGTTCTCGCGGATCGAGTTGACGTAGCGAGCCTGACCTTCGGTTCTCGGCTTTACTTTGCGAGCTTTTTCGAACAGGTCAATGCCACCCAGATCGGGCGAGGTGCCCTTGACTGGTCCTGAAGTATCGCGACCGCGTGTCCCGTTTGCTAGCATGTCAGAATCTGAAGACCGTAGATGCTCAGCGGAATAGCCTGATGTTTCGGGGCGTCTCGCAGAGTTGTCTGGCTTTGCCGGGATGTCCAAATCCGAGTCCGGGCAGTGTCGAGCGAGCGTTGCCGTAATCTCAGACGGAACCAGTTCGCCGTACTTTTCGACGATCCGTTTCAGATCTGCGAAAACTCGCTGACCAATCTTCACCTGCTCGGGCTCGCCGCTGAGGCGAAGTTCATCGCCGCGAATGACGACGCTGATTCCCAGGCGTTCTCGAATCTGGCGCAGATACTGGTCCTGACAGCCGAACACGATTCGGATCTGCTCCTGACTCTGAAAAGTGGGACCTTCTGAGAATATCAGTGTTTCGGGGGACATAAGGATCTCGAGTGGTTTCTCATGATGCCAGCAGACGAACGCTGCGCCGCAAGCTTTTTATACCTGACGCGGACCTGGGTAGGACATTCTGGCAAAGTTGTTTGACCGCAGGGCTGTCGTATCCAGTTGTCGTACCTGCTTGTTCTGCGGAAATTCTGAAAATGGAAAGCGAAAAAATGGCTGAGACTCAAAGACGGTCTGGAAGTCACGTCTTCGGTTCGAGTTGCACGGCGAATCGACATCACCAGAGGCCTGTCCCGTCTTGATGTTTCGTGCGATTTTACGCGGATTCAACAGGATCCAGAAAGTACGTATTCCACGGAATGGCGATTCTGACGAAACTTCAGAGGCAGGCCATTGACAGCTCTACGTGTCCACAAGAAAGGCAAGCGGTAACCTTTATAAGGAGCGTGTCCAGAATCACTTCCCATTTTCAGACTGGCAGCAGCGCAACGACGCTGAGAAGGCAGTCTTGATCTGATGGGGTTTTCGGGAAGTTATTTCCAACACGTTTCTTAAGATCGGGCTGGCGCTGTCGTGGCATGAAAGACCGAATCGTGCGGACACTGGTTGATGCGGGCGGGTTCTCGAAGAGTCTGTCGCTAAGTGAAAGTCGAAGGGGATCGGCGTCGTCTTGAAGTGGCAGGCTTGAAAAACGTCTGGAGGAACAGCAATGGCAGATGAAGAATTCACGATATTTGAGCCGGCGCGGCAGACGGTCGGAGATATTGCTCTATCCGACTTCCAGCGGTACGACGCCCGCTTGCGGATTGTCGGCGCGTTGACCCC
>JADHNX010000214.1 GCA_016779365.1 Planctomycetaceae bacterium | reverse complement strand
TCGCAACACGGAGCTGGATAAACCCGTTGATACCGCAGGTGAGATCATCGATTCGGGTGACCCGGCCCTGGACGGCAAGGTCGAGAACGCGCTGGAGCTGATCGACAAACTGGCACACAGCAAACGAGTTGAACAGGTCTTCGTCCGCCACGCCTTCCGCTTCTGGATGGGCCGCAACGAAACACTCAACGACGCCCCCGTTCTTCAGGACGCCTATCGCGCCTACAAGGACAACGGAGGCAGCATGAAGGCGCTGATTACCTCACTCGTCACATCCGACGCATTTCTCTACCGGAAGGCAGATCGCAACTGATCTGCTTTCTGAGCCGATCTTCACAATCGCAACCCCGCATGCTTCATGTGAGGAATTCTGCTCGGGCGGCTGACTGGCTGGCGGTTAGATTTCGCCGTCGAGGGCCATCTGGTGGAAGCAGTGGGTGATCTTGTCCTGATTTTCCAGCAGCCAGTCGATCGACGGCTCGTTGCTCATCGCCTTGCGAATGGCCTTTGAAATGGCAGCTCGGTGAGTGTTGAACAGGATCGTGTGATCGATTTTTTCGGAGACGACGCTGGGGTCCAGCCAGACCGAAACGATGATGCCCAGGTCGTTGGCCTTTTCTTTCGGAATATCTCCGGCGCGGACCGCGTCGAGGACTCCGTTGGCGATGGCAGCCTGCACGGTCCCCATCAGGATGTTGGTGTACTTCTCGTTGTTGACGGTGACTTTGCTGACCATCACCGTGGCAGGTCGCACCTGAATATCGCAGTCCAGAATTGCAAAAACCTTGGAGTGCCCTTTTGACTGGTCTCCCATCAGGTTGGCAATGGCCTGTCCGACCGGGCCATCGAGTTCGCCGATGACCACTTCAGGTTCTGCCGCCGACCACGGTGCTGAGTCTTCGACAAGTGCCTCGCCCGTCCGCATTACAATCCGTTCACTCATGATGTATTCCCTGGTTGAAGTCCGACTGGCCGACGAATCACTGTCCGCCGACACTGCGGCGAATACTGATCAAACGAGAGCGGAAAATCACGCGACAAAGGCAGCTCGATGTGCAAATTCGCGTTCGCTGGACGTGTCGGGGCCAGGTGTCAAGAATCCGCTTTCGTGGCGATCCTCATCAATTCTTTACAGTGATCACCCTGCCACGCGGATCACTTCAGCAAAACGGTCGATCTGGCCGGCTTACGGATTTTTCGATGACCGATTCTCAGAGCACGGACGGCGATTCCTCAGTAAACCAGCAGGCGGTGCAGGAGCGGGCGGCTCTTGTGAACCAGCTTCGCTGGGAAAAATTCCAGGTGCTGGACGACGGGTTTGTCTGCCTTGTCGACGTCATGGGCGACGACGCGGCGGTGACGCAGGCTGCTCGGGTCAGCTACGGCGAAGGAACCCGGAAAGTTTCCGACGACCGGACGCTGATCCGCTATCTGATGCGGCATCGACATTCGACACCGTTCGAGATGGCCGAGATCAAACTGCTCGTACGAGTTCCCATGGACTGCTGGCGGCAGTGGATTCGGCACCGCACGGCCAACGTCAACGAGTACAGCACGCGATACTCGATCGCCATCGATGCCATGCAGACGACTCTGCCGGGTGAATGGCGAACTCAGGCAGAATCCAACCGGCAGGGCAGCGACGGACTGCTGGACGAGACTCTCGGAGCCGAGCTGACCGCTTCCGAAAAAGAGCTGCAGGAGATGTCTCGCCGCGTTTATCAGGAACGGCTCGACAAGGGCGTCGCCCGCGAACAGGCTCGCAAGGATCTTCCGCTGTCGACCTACACCGAAGCTTACTGGAAAGTCGACCTGCACAACCTGCTGCATTTTCTGTCGCTGAGGATGGACTCGCACGCGCAGCTGGAGATTCGCGAATTCGCTCGCACAATCGGCGAGCAGATCGTCCAGCCGCTGTTCCCCTGCGTCTGGGAAGCGTTCTGCGACTACCGCGTGAATGGCAGGTTTCTGACGCAGCCTGACCAGGGAGTCATCCAGCGGTTGATGGCAGCCGGAGCCGAACGCGGCATCGCGCCGCCGTTTGACGAAGCGTTGTTCCTGGAAGTTCAGGACGAAAAATGGGCTCCTCTGAAACGCAGCCGCGAACGCGACGAATGTGAAGAGAAACTGCGTTCGCTGGGGATTCTTGCTTCGAAATCGGAGTGAAACACAGGACGCAGCGTGCCTTCGCGGGAATGACCAATGGTTGAAACCTGGCTGACTATCCGGGATGTATCGTCAGGATTTGTCGGGAATTGAACTGCGGAGGATCGCAACCGTTGCGTGGCGCGGTCAACGATCGTAGAACGCAGGCATTCGGGGCTGACTCGGGCGTTAACTGACGGTCAAAAGCGACGCCTGGCTCTGATAATTCCCCGTTAATGGCCGAACCCATGAGTAGACGCGAACGAGCATTTGCTGTCCTGCCCACGCTGCTGACACTCGGCAACGCGCTGTGCGGGTTTGCGGCGATTACCTACGCCGCTCGGCTGGGCATCGAAGATGTGCAGGCTGGCGACTCACACCTGCTGTACGCGTCGATGTGCATCTTTGGTGGCATGCTGTTTGACGCGCTGGACGGCCGGGCCGCCCGGTGGGCGAATCAGTCCAGCGAGTTCGGGGCACAGCTCGACAGTCTTTGTGACGTCGTCACCTTCGGAGTTGCTCCGGCATTCCTGATGCGGCAGTTTTCGCTGCAGAGCATTCTGCATCCTCGGATCATGTGGGTCATCGCCGGGCTGTACGTTGCCTGCGCGATTCTCCGACTGGCGAGATTTACGATCGAAACCGACGAAGAAGACTCGCACGACGTTTTCAGCGGGTTGCCGTCACCAGCGGCTGCCGGAGTGATCGCGTCGTTTCCCGTCGCGATGTACGGACTGGGAAAACTGACCGGGCCTGGCGAAAACGTTTCCGAGTTTGCTCGCCGAGTGGCAACATGGCTGGAGCCGGCACTTCTCGAAGTTCTGCCGCTGATCACTCTGGCAGTAGCCTGCCTGATGGTCACTCGGATCCGCTACTCGCACGTTTTCAACCAGTTGTTCACGGGAAAACGCAGCCGTGGGCATCTGATTCAGATCGTCTTTACCGGAGCGGTCGTCTTCAGCGTTCGCGAGATGGCGGTACCGTTGATCTTCTGCTACTTCGCCTTCGCCTCGCCGTGCCGAGCGCTCTGGCAAAGCGTGATGGTGCCGAAGTCGCAGGAACGGTCTGGACTTAAAGAAGACGCTGCACCGTAGGTCAGGCTGCGTCTGACGAAGTTGTGATGACGTCTCACGCGAAGACGCAAAGCTGCGAAGAAGTGCACTGGTCGCCGAGCTGTAAATTAAGACTCCGTCAGGCAGAGCCTGAGCTACGACACAAAGAGAATCGACATGTTTACGGGACTGGTGGAAGGACAGGGCAGGGTTTCGGCGATCGTTCCGGAAGGCGACGCCGTGCGACTGGATATTTCAGTGCCGGACGAAATCCGCAACGGGCTTGGGATCGGAGACAGCGTTTGCATCAACGGCTGTTGCCTGACCGTGATCGAACTGGCTGGTGAAACCGCCGCTTTCCAGGCCGGAACGGAAACGCTGTCGAAAACGAATCTTGGCCGGCTGGCGAACGGGCATCCGGTGAATCTTGAGCGGTCGTTGCCGGTTGATGGGCGTCTCGGCGGACACTTCGTGCAGGGGCATGTCGACGGGACGGGCGAAGTCGTTTCCGTCGACCGCGACGGCGAGTGGGTCACGATGTGGTTCAAGGTGCCGGCTGAACTCGCTCGGCTGATGGTGTCGAAGGGGTCGGTCACCGTCGATGGAATCAGCCTGACCGTCGTCAACGTCGAAGCAGACCGGTTCAGCGTGGCATTAATTCCTCACACGCTGGAAGTCACAACGCTGGGCATTCGAACTGAAGGCGAGATCGTTAATATCGAGACGGATATCCTCGGAAAATACGTCGACAAGCTGATGGCCAGCCGAGGCTAAAAAAGAAACAAATCGCAGAGGACGGAGAGGTACGACGCAGAGAGCGGGGAGACTCGCATATAACACTGCGACCTCTGCGTTTTTCCTCTGTGACCTCTGCGATTCAGTACTCCTGAACTTCTGAAATTCTCATATGCGCGAAGCTGTTCGACAAACTCGATCTCATCTGATGGACCTGTTCAATGAACATGGTTTCAATCCTCGTGGGGATCTGGGTCAGAACTTTCTCATCGATATCAACATTATCGAGTTCATTGTCGAAGAAGCCGAGCTGACGGCGGACGACGTTGTCCTGGAAGTCGGGTCAGGGACCGGCGGGATGACGACGTTCATGGGCGTTGCCGCCGGGCATGTGGTTTCGGTCGAGTACGACGAAAACATGTATGGGCTGGCGAAAGCCCAGACAGCCAACTTCGACAACATCACGCTGATGAATCAGGACGCGTTGAAGACGAAAAATCTGATCGCTCCGGAAGTCATCGCGGAAGTTCAGAAGCAGCTCGATGCGAAGCCCGGTCGGCGGCTGAAGATGGTCGCCAACCTGCCATACAACATCGCGACGCCGTTGATTTCGAATCTGGTCGCAACTGATCTGCCGTGGGAAAAGATTGTCGTCACGATTCAGCTCGAACTGGCCGAGCGGATGGCGTCCGGGCCGGGCGTTTCAAACTATGGATCGCTGGCCGCCTGGCTGCAGGCTCAGGCCAAAGTCAAAGTCATCAAGCGAATGCCGCCGACGATTTTCTGGCCTCGACCGAAAGTCGATTCAGCGGTTGTGAAGATCACGCCGCAGAAGGACAAACGCGCGAAGATTGTCGATCGAATGTTCTATCAGGACTTTGTTCGTCGAGTGTTCCAGCATCGCCGCAAGCATATGCGGAGCGTGATTTGCGGCATGTATCGCAAGCAGATGCCGAAGTCCGCCGTTGATGAATGCTTCGCGGCTGAGGGGCTCGTACCGGAAATTCGAGCGGAAGAACTGGAAGTTGCCCAGCTTGTTTCCCTGTCGAATTCGCTTCAAAACGCTATCCTTCGTGCGAAATGACCAATGTTCGGACGAGTCGGGCCAGGCTGGTGCCGCTCAGCGTCTGATCATTGGTCATTTTTCTACACTATGCGGGCAGAGTTTTCGAAACCTGAAGCAGCCTTTGTTGCAGCCGAAGGCGTTCTCACCGGTTCTCCGAAAACCCGCTCGATTCCGAAACGCGACACGCTCACAGGAACTCGATCATGCAGGATCGCATCGTCTGTCCAGGAATTACGTTCGACGACGTTTTGCTCGAACCCGCCTTCAGTGAAATTCTGCCGTCCGACTGCGACCTCGGCACGAGGTTCACGCGGCGGATTTCGCTCAACGTTCCCGTCGTCAGCAGCCCGATGGACACGGTCACCGAGAGTGACATGGCGATCGCTCTGGCTCAGGAAGGCGGCATCGGCATTATTCATAAGAACATGTCGATCGAGCAGCAGACACTGGAAGTCGACCGGGTGAAACGCAGCGAAAACGGCGTGATCGCGGACCCACTGACACTGCGGCCGAGCGCGACCGTCGGCGAAGCTCGTCAGATCATGGCCGAGCGGAACATCGGCGGCGTGCCAATTACTGAAGAAGACGGCACGCTGCGTGGCATTCTGACCAGTCGCGACCTGCGGTTTCTCGAAGGGGAAGACACCCGGATCGAGGACGTGATGACGAAAGAAAACCTCGTCACCGCACCGGAAGAAACAGATCTGGTGTCCGCTCAGAAGATTCTCCTCGAAAATAAAGTGGAGAAACTCTTACTGATTGACGAAGAATACCGGTTACAGGGATTAATCACGATCAAAGACATCGACAAGAATCTGCGCTATCCCAAAGCGTCGAAAGACGAACGGGGCAGATTGCGAGTCGGAGCGGCGATCGGAGTTGGCGATTTTGAACGTGCAGAGAGTCTGTTGAACGCAGGTGTGGACGTTCTGACCGTCGATTCGGCTCACGGGCATTCGAAGAATGTCATCGACACCGTCCGTGAACTGAAATCCCGCTGGGATATTGACGTCATCGCGGGCAACGTGGCGACAGAGCAGGGAGCTCGCGATCTGGTGGAAGCCGGGGCGGACGCCGTAAAGGTCGGCATCGGACCGGGTTCAATCTGCACGACTCGGATCATCTCGGGAGTGGGCGTTCCTCAGCTCACCGCCGTGACGAACGCTCTGCGGGGCGTTGGCGATTCGGGAGTGCCGATCATTGCCGACGGCGGAATTCGATTCAGCGGAGACATCACAAAAGCTCTGGCGGCAGGTGCCAACACCGTCATGCTCGGCGGCCTGCTGGCAGGATTGGACGAAAGTCCGGGAGAACTGATCCTTTACCAGGGACGAACCTTCAAAACGTACCGAGGTATGGGATCTCTTGGAGCGATGGTCAAAGGCAGCAGTGAACGCTACCGGCAAGGCGGAAAGGATTCCGGCAAAGACGGCGGCAAGAAACTGGTGCCTGAAGGAGTTGAAGGGCGAGTTCCTCACAAGGGGCCGCTGAATAGTTTCCTGTATCAGCTCATGGGCGGGCTGCGTGCAGGAATGGGTTACCTTGGAGCAAGGACGATTCCAGAGTTGCGGAACGCTCGGTTTATCCAGATTTCCGCCGCTTCGGTCAGGGAGAATCACCCCCATGATATTTCGATCACGCAGGAAGCGCCGAATTACACAGCAGAGCACGGACCTATGGACCGTGTCTAAACGCCGAGGTCGGCAACGACTGATCGCGATTCTCGGTCTCTCGCTGCTGGCAGGGACGGCCACTGTCGACACATTCGGCACGGCCAGCGCGGCGGAACCCGACGGAAGACAATCCTTCCTGTCGAAGACGCTGCAGAAGTTCAAAGGCCGATCGGCTGAAAAACGCTACGAGCAGTACAAGGCCGAGCATCCTCAATTTCACACCGATCAGAGGGCGACGGCTGAGCCCGGTCGGCTCCCGCAAAACGGTGGAGCCGTCCCAGCGTACTCCGACGAACCAACCGTGTTCGTGCTGGTGAGCCAGGATGGCGATCAGGGCAACGACGCACCATCAGCAGTGCCGCCCGCACCGGCTGACAACTTCGATCCAGGATTGTTTCAGTCGGCTCCGCTGAACAGCAACGTCGGAGTGGACGCTGTCGAGTCTGCCTACCAGAAAGTGGATTCCGATCCGCGAAATCTGAAAAGCATCCGCGACATCCAGCCGTTTGCCGATTATCAGCCCGGCACGCACATTGAGCAGGATCTTGATCCTGAGTTCGTCGCGCCGGAGGAAATTGAACTCGGTCAAGTCAGCAGCGGAGTCCGCAACTACGAAGCCATCCTGTATCAGTGGCAGGCTTCTAACCTGCATCACAATCCGCTGTACTTCCAGGATCCCGGTCTGGAACGCTACGGGCACGTTCATCACGACCTCGTCCAACCGTTCGTCTCAGTCGGAAAGTTTGGTCTGCAACTGGTCGGCCTGCCCTACCAGATGACAATCGACCCGGTCTGCAAGAAAGAGTACGCACTGGGTTGGTATAGTCCTGGCGAGTGTGCTCCCAAGCAGACTCACCAGATTCCGTGGAACAGCACGGCGGCACTTAATCAGGCCGCTGTTGTCACCGGTCTGACTTTTGCCATCCCATAACCGAAGACCAGACCTTCCAAACTGCAGCGTCTGAAAACGCATTTCGAATGATCAGGAGTCTGTCCGGCATTGCCGGACAGGCTCCTTTCTTTTTGATTTCTGATATTGTTCCGTGCCTGTCGCTGAGTTCTGACGGGATTCTTTCTGCGCTCGGCAAAGGAGTTCTTCTTTTACTGCTTTTCGAAATGCTCAACTGCGTGGAGCCCAAAATGAAGTTCGCTTTCTGGATGATTCTGCTGCTGGCCGTGACGGCGGGATGCGGTGACACAACTCCGGCGGATCCCTATGCAAACACGGGTACGAATTCGGATCCTTACAGCAGCTACTACGGAAGCGGGGAGATCACATTCGTCGACGA
>JADHNX010000213.1 GCA_016779365.1 Planctomycetaceae bacterium | reverse complement strand
GCGCCGCCGCAAGCCGATCCTGGGCAACGTCTTCGGGGGCCTCAGCGGGCCGGCCATTAAACCGGTCGCGCTGCGAATCGTCTGTCAGGTGGCCAAAGCGGTCGACATCCCGATCATCGGCGTCGGCGGAATTCAGAACATCGACGACGTCATGGAATTTCTTGTCGCCGGAGCATCCGCCGTCCAGATCGGTACCGCCAGCTTCTACTCACCCGGTCTGGCATCTCGACTACCTGGCGAACTGAGCAACCTGCTCGACTCCGAGGGCGTTGCCAGCGTCAGCAACATTGTCGGTACGCTGCAGTATCCCCAGGCAACTCCCGCAGCGTGCTCGGCAGACGGATAAGATCGCCTGTGAAAGACGCACCCTGCAGCCTGTCAGCCATTCGAGATTGCTACCCCAACGACGCGAACATCTGGCGAATTTCGTCCTCAATGTCGTCGTTGTCCGCGAGCGTCCGACCAACTTCCAGACGCAGCAATTCACGGTAACGTTTCCGCAACCGCGAGGCAGCCTGCCGTGCGGCCGCTTCGGTCACCTGTAACTTCTCCGCAATTTCACCGTACTTCGAGCCTCGCCCTGCCGAGGTCAGCGTGGCCTTCAGCGTTTCAAAGCGTGCTGCTTCTCCGGCTTCTTCATGCTCGATTCGAAGTCGATCTGCCACCCGGTCGAGCAAGGTCAACGTCCAGGCTCGATCGAAAACCCGCTCGGGAGTCATCGACTCGACCGCCGCCCGGCTGAAATGCTGATCGCCATCGTCGAAATCGAGCGGCACCTGTCGGTAGTTACCGCCTCGGCGTTGAGCGTTCTCCGCCGCGTACTCGTTCGCCGTGAAATTCTTCAGCGACGCCAGCACGAACGATCGAAACCGGCCTCGTTCCGGAGCCGCCTGACGCAACGAATCCTTCGCCACTACGTGAGCAAAGAACCCCTGAGTCAAGTCCTGAGCCTTGTGGACGTCCCGCACTTTGCTTCGCACATAAGCGTAGAGCGGCTGCCAGTACTGCTCACACAATTTCGCCAGAGCCAGTTCGGCATCTGGTCCGTCAAGTTGCCCGACGATGCTCCAGTCCGTCGAGCCAAACTCCCGCTGCCTGACGTCGGACGGTGCTGACATTCCAGTTCCAATCTTTGAAAAACAAAGTCATCGCTGCGTCGAGCTGACTTCAATCATTAGACGAGTCGACCACGAACAAAGCAAACTCGATCCACTTCCTGAATGCTCAAACGCCAGATAGAGTGCCTTGGTGTTAAATTTTTGCGACCTGTCAGGAGACAACGCTCATGAGTGCAAGTCTGAAAACAATCTTCGCCTGCGCCGCCAGCGGCTGCTTACTGCTCGCTTCAGCCGCGCCGAGTTTCGGGCAGGTTCGCAATGTTACCTCCGCGCCGCGCGACGTCGCGTACGATGACGATCACGCATCGCAGTGTGTCGACGTTTACCTGACGAAGTCGGACAAGCCCACACCCGCCATGATCTACATCCACGGTGGCGGATGGCGAGCCGGTTCAAAGAACAATATCCCCGGCTGGCTGAAGAATTTCGTGGCCGACGGACAGCTCTCGGTTATTTCCGTCGAGTATCGCTTCACCGATGTCGCCACTCACCCGGCTCAGGTCAACGACTGCCTGCGAGCGATTCAGTTTGTTCGTCAGAACGCTGAGAAGTGGAACATCGACACGCATCGACTGGGAGTGACAGGCGGCTCGGCAGGCGGCCACTTGTCGGCCTACGTCGCCCTGCACGACGACGTTGCCGATCCCAAATCTGATGATCCAGTAGAGCGACATTCTTCGCGAGTCGCCTGCGCCGTCAGCTTCGCCGGCCCGACTGACTGGACACTGCTCAGCAGCATCGAACACCGCCATCCGGCCTACCGGCAACTGATCGGCTACGAACCCGGCACTCCAGCGGCTGATCTCGCTTCAAAGCTGGTCACAGACGTGTCGCCGATCTCGTTTGCCAGCAAAGACGATCCACCGATCATGCAGGTACACGGCGACAAGGACGACATCGTGCCGATCCAGCACGCGTTGAACCTTCATCAGAAACTGAAAACTCTCGGCGTCGAGTCAGAACTCGTTGTCATCCCTGGCGGAAATCACGGCGTCGCCGGCGCCGGCGGAGACACTTCCAAACGAGCAACCGACTTCGTGCGGCAGCACCTGTTAAGCACTCGACCGGCTAAGGATTAGCCCCGAACAGCCACCTCGTCGCAGACCGTTCGATCGTTTGCAACCACCATCTGGAAGAGCAAGCCGCTGCGAAGAGACCGCTTTGCCAACAAACATTTCGACTCAACAAACCAGCTCAACGAACAGGCCGCGTGGATCCATGATCGACGCGGCCTGTTTGAAGATTACTGACGTTGCCTTCATTCTTTACGGAACGAAAACGCTGGCTACTGAACTCTCGTTTGGCCAGGCTGGGCAGCGGTTCTTGTCGGAGCTTTGCCGGCTCCGTCCAGCGATCCGGACTCGGGCTGTCCACCGTCGGCGACTTTGCTCGTCGCTGGGGCCGAGCTGCTCCATGCGGCGGTTGACCACTGAGGGTAAGACTCGACGACGCTCGCACCGAGGTCTTTCAACACGTCGGCAAACATCCGAGTTGAGATACCCTGGTTCGGAACAACTCGCTGCAGGACGAAACGCCGGTTGCTGGCGACGTAGGCAAAAAACTTACCTTTGCCGAGACGGTCGTTAGCAGCCAGCAGTCGCAGCAGAGCGGTTCGCGGCACGTCGGCAGCCGATTTCGGCAGATCGTCCAGCCAGGCCATGACCCAGATGGATGAGTTGTCAGCACTCATCACGGCGGTCATCGAAAGATCCCACTCCTCGCGGTCATGGATCGATCGGAAGATGAAGTCGTATCGCTGTTCGACCTTGTCCGGTTTCAGGCCCATCGCCTGAAGCAGTGTGCCGAGCAATTGAGTGTTCAGCTCACCGGCTTTCGGCGCTGGGGCGGCTGTAGTTTCAGCCGCGTTGGAAATGGCCGGAGCAACACTCGCCGCGGCAGCAGCGCCGGCGGCAATAAATCCACGTCGAGACAGTTCCATCGTGACACTCCCTTGTCAGAACTGTTGGCGGTTGGCTCGAAGTAAACACGCACGCACAGTCCATTGTGCCGGCAGAATCTCCGTCGATACGGTCGCTCTGCGGTGCCACTTCGAGAATAAGTCGATCGATGTTGCGGCGGGAAAAATTCCCGTCGGTTCATCCAAGGTGTCGGCTCAACCCCGCAGATACTCCAGCGCAATTTGCGACCAGGTCTCAAATTGATCGATATCACGCAGCAAGTCGGAAATCGGAGCAAAACCTGTTTCTATCATCGACTCTTCGAGTGGTCGAACTTTCGGCTCGTCCAGCTCAAAGATGTGAAGAACTCCAAGGTGGACCTTCCCGACTTCCGTCTCGTCGTCGTTGATCAGCCCGACAAGTTGCTCGGCATAGCCTGATTCAATCTCGATTTCTTCCTCAAGTTCCCGTGCCATGCCGGCAAGGTACGGCTCCTGAGTACCATCCCGATCGAGCGTGCAAATATGCCCGCCGACTCCGATTGAGCGTTTGGCATGCAGACGTTTTTCCCCCTGCTGATTGCCTCGCGTGTAGAAAAATGCATCGTCACCACAGCGAAAAACGCAGTACGGAATCAACTGCTTGTAACTGGGATCCTCTTCCGCTTCGGGACGAGCCAGATACCGGGTGTGTAACGGGTCGAACAGTGTTTCAAGATACGGCTCAACGTTCGCATTGAATCCCTGAAAGTGGCCGATCTCGTGAAAGAGCAGAGTCGGAACGACAAGGACGTGCTCAACGGGTGTGACGGCTTCTGTCATGATCTCTCCTGACCGGACAGCAACTGTTGGAAAGTCTGCCCGTTTCCAATTTCTTGAGTGTCTGAAAAGCGAGCGGCGAATCGATGAACGTACGCCGCGCGGCGGTTTAGCTCTCGGTGAGCGTGCCCTTCGACGAGGGAACACCCTGCTGACGAGGATCGACCGTCACCGCCTGACGCAGCGCTCGAGCCGTTCCTTTGAAGACAGCTTCGGAAATGTGGTGGCTGTTGTGCCCGTGGTGGAGCAGCAGGTGCAGGTTCATGCGAGCGTTGGCCGCAACAGCCTCCCAGAACACTTCAACAAGCTGGCAGTCGAAATCGCCGATCTTTTCAGTCGGAAAATCAACTCGATAAACAAACGCCATCCGACCACTCAGATCCACCGCGCTGGTCACCAGCGTTTCTTCCATCGGAAGAGAAAGGCTGCCGTAGCGGTTAATTCCGGTTTTGTCGCCAACCGCCTTCGCCAAAGCCTGCCCGAAGCAGATACCGACATCCTCAACTGTGTGATGAAAGTCGACGTCGATATCACCCTGCGCATCAATCGTCAGATCCATGAGTGAGTGACGAGCAAGCAGCGTCAGCATGTGATTGAAAAATCCGACACCGGTCTCGATTTGCGGAGTTCCGGTTCCGTCCAGATTCAATTCAAGCTGAATCTGCGTTTCGGCTGTTTGCCTGCTGATCGAAGCAGTTCGACTCATCTGATTGGTTTCCGAATTGACGCGACGATGAATCGCCACATGCCTGAAGAAGTCTGAATTTAACAGCCGGAATCAGCGTGGCCCTGACGCGATTTTCGACCATGCCGGGAGTCTGACGTTTCCATGTCGAGGCTGCAAATGCGGCACAGAGTCGCGAGCGAGACACGACAATCGATGCTTCATTCTGCAGGCGAGTCTCGAAGAATTCGCTTCAGTTTGGCGAAGCCGGCAATCGCGAACAGCACATGGATGACGCTGAACAGGACGACTGCTTTGTCGATCAGGTTCACATCGAAGAGCCCACACGCGGTGACGAGAGCGTAAAGCAGGTATTTGGTCCGGATTACCACTTTGAACGGATGGCCGATCATGTTCAGCCAGATCGTAAAAGCGACGGCGACGGTGTACGACGAGACGTACGCCACAGCGGCGGTCGGATTGATAAATCCTGCCGCTGTCAGAATGCACGATGTGATCAACATTCCGGAATGATCAACGCACATATCCGTAAAGGCGCCAGCCGGCCCTGCAGTCCCAGTCGTGCGAGCAATTGGCCCATCCAGCGCGTCCAGAATCACGTGCAGCCAGACGAAGATGCTGGCCGCCGCGACCTGCTGAGAATTCTCAGCCGTCAGGAGCAAATACCCGAACGGGACCAGTTGCAGCAGACTCACGAGACTGATCAGGTCTGCCGTGACTCGGCAACGGATCAGAAATCGAACCAGTGGTCGCAACAGCCCGTCGCGAATCTTCTGAAAACGCTCCTGGCCGGCCTGCTCGCTTTCCGCGAAATAGTTGAAGTGAGTCATTCGGGCGGCTCTACTTCGGACGCCAGCGAGGATGCTTGTTAGACCGCAGAAAGAACAGCGTGTGATTCAGCATGATGATTGGCACGGTCAGCGCGACGCTACCAGCCTTCATTTCCGTATCGTGCGCCGTCTGATTGCGCATCGTTCCGAACAGCGCCGCTGCATCGGTCGAAGGTTCTGCATTCAGATAGACTCCGCACGAGCCGTAGGTCCGCAACCGGTGAGAATCACTTCCGACCGTAATCGGCTTGTCGATCGACTCCAGAAAACTCGCCGCCCGACGATTCACTTTCGGAGGGACTCCGCCGTTGTAAAGCTCTACGGCGTCGATCCGCTCAATTATCTCATCAACGAAAGTGTGCGTTGTTTCTCGACTGGCCCGCTGAAAGTCGAGCGACTTTCGACCAAAGGCAAAAGGATGAGCCAACGAAACGTACGCCCCCATCTCTTTCGCAACTTCCAGGCAGTCAATCGACGACACTTTTGATCGAACCATAAATCGACTCAGCAGGTACGGCTCGACAGCCCGCCGATAATAGTCCTCAAGCTGCCCTGGACAGCCGAAGTAGACGAGAAACTCAAGCCCCTCTTTTGTCCCAACCTCAATCCCTGGAATGCACGAAATCCGATCTCGTTCATTCAACAGAACCGAGCCACGGATTTCGTTGTGATCAGTCAAAGAAATCGACAGTCTGTCACGCAGGCATCGATCTTCGATCCGATCGATCGACGGCAGTCCATCTGAAAAATTCGAATGCGTGTGCAGATCGAAAAACTGCAAATCCAAGCCGGCCTGTTTTTCTGCCAGTGCCCGCAGATCTGTTTCGTCAGCCGGTTGAAGACTGGTTGGCGGCGTCATATTGCTCGATCCAGTTGGCAACGAAAACGGGTAACAAAACGCGAGACTCGATCCAGTAGCCGTCCGTTGAATTCGGCGAAAGCAGCAGGGCTATTCAGCAGAAGCTGCAGATTCTGCATCACCGTGTTCGTGATGGTTTGCAGTCTTGGTCAGCTCGACAATGATTCCACCAAGGCGAAACAAGCGGTGAGCCTTCGTGAACCAAAGCTCGCGCTGCCAGTTGAGGCCGACTCGCTGGCACTCTTCCTGCAACTCGGCCCGCTGAAACGTTCGACACTTCCAAAGACGGCTGGACATCGCTCCGAATACTGTGTTTTCGGTGCACTGCAGAAGGATTCTTCCGCCCGGTCGCACAACTCGGGAAATCTCGCGGAGCCCTGGCTCCGGATCCGGCAGATACTCAAGCACCCATCCGCACGTTGCACAGTCAAAGGTGTTATCTTCGAAAGGCAGTTCCGTCAGCGCGGCGGTCACATAGTCAATTCTGCCATCCGCGAATCGCTCAGCCGCTCGTTTCAGCATTTCGGTCGACAGGTCGGTAGCGACAATTCTCGCATCAGCGTCGGCATGGCGGACAAGATGCGTGAGAAGCTGACCGGCTCCGGTTCCGACGTCAAGAATATTCTTGCTTCCCTGAACCGGGAACGCGCCGCGTTTGAAGAAACTTGACGCAAGTGGTTCGTGTAGACTGACGATGCTGCACGAACGCAGAAACTTTCCGGCAATCCCCGAATAATGCTGCCGAACATTTTCCTGGTATTGCTCGTAAGGTTCGCGATGATAACCACGATATTTGATGCGCTCGGCAATCAGTTTCTGAATCACGGTCAGTCCTTCAGGTGGGTCTTCAGGATGCAGTCTCAGCGGCGATTGTTGATACCACAGAGTGTGTTCGACTTTGGCAACGACTAATGAAGCGTCGCTAGTCGAGAAAGACAACGGCCTAATCTGATCCATTCTTCAAAAAAGCGGCATCCTTCGCCACCGCTCGCAGAATCCACTGACTGCGAAAAACAACGCAACACCGAGCCAGTCTAACGGATCTGAGCGGTGTGAGTCTCGCACCGAATCGAGCATCCGTCAAACGAGCAGAAATTCCTGGTTCTCGTTCCGCAAGCCTTCGGTTCAGCATTTTGGATCAGGCAAACAGCAACGCGTGACACGATCGCAGAAGCTGGTCCGAGAATCCGCCGCAATCGCTTTCCCGTTACCGGGCCGTGCTTAACAATGATCGGTTGCGGACGCTGCGAATTGTCACGACGTCCGGTTTTCTCGAAGAGAGAATCGCACGATTTGATTTCCGACACTCACTGTCCTCATTTTCGTTGCCGCAGTGACAATTGAGCAGCCGACAACTTCCGCAAAGATTGCCTGAAAGCTCGCCGCGTTTTTTATCTACCATCAACTCAGCATCGAAAGATTTCGTCGAAGGGGAACCTCAATGAAAAATTCAAACTGGTGGACGTACTTCGCTCTGAGCGCGACACCTCTGCTTGCGAACCTCTGCGGCATTGCATCAGCTCAAGAAACCGTCACGAACACAGCACAAGCGGCCAGACTGATCACACTCTCAGATGTCGCGTCCGGCAAAGCACGAATCCTCGACCTGACTCACGTACTCAACGAAACGAATGCTTACTGGCCGGGTCCCGGCTACGAACCGTTTCGCCTGACGACAATTGCGACGATCGAAAAAGACGGGGTTCTCTCAAAAGCATTCTCGATGCCGGAGCACCTGGGGACTCACATTGATGCCCCAAACCATTTCGAAACCGGCCAGCC
>JADHNX010000212.1 GCA_016779365.1 Planctomycetaceae bacterium | reverse complement strand
AAAACGAGCACGTTCGGATTGAGGTGATCGCGACCGAGGCCGTCTGCAACGCGATTATCGACTTTCTGCGGAGGGACATCATGCCGGACCACCACGTGACGGCGTGCGTCGAAACCGTCGATGTCGTCCGCGTCGGAGACTTTGCCCCGGACGAGGAACTTGCGGCTCCGCAGAGCCATTGACGATCGACTGTTCGGTCAAAGTTCAACCGGAAGTTCATCGACCCAATTTGCCGATCCAGTTGTCTAACATTGAAACGACTGAATGACTCCATGAGACGACTTGTCGCCATCTCTGTCCTTGCCGCCGGACTGACGGCGTTGCTGGTTTTCAATCAGCGACGCGACGAGCCGCTGGTTGTGTCAGGGACGTTTGAGGCCGATGACGTGCGTGTGGGTTCGCGAGTTGGCGGTCGCGTTGCGGTTGTGCATGTTGACGAGGGGCGGGTCGTGGCTGCTGGTGAGCCACTGGTTGAGCTTCAACCGTTCGATCTGCGCGAACGCAAAGCTCAGGCACAGCAGACACTGGCGGCAGCCGATGCTCAGTTGAAGAAACTCACGGTCGGCTTCCGGCACGAGGAAATCGAGCAGGCCCGGGCGATGCGGGACGAAGCGGCGGCGGTTCTCGAAGAATTCCGCAACGGACCGCGTCCACAGGAAATCGCGGCTGCCGAGGCTCAGGTTCGACTGACGGCGGCCGAACTCAAAAACGCGACGCGCGACTACAACCGCATCGAATCGCTGTTCGGGCAGCAGGCCGTTGATCAGAACGACCTCGACGAAGCTGGCACGAAGTCGAGCGGGTTCATCGTGAAGACGCCTTTCATCAAGCTCTGATTTCCGGCGAGGCAAAAGTCGGCCTGAAGATTCCTGCCGAGTACGGCGAACGGCTACTCGGTCGGGAACAGGCTCGCGTGCAGGTGCTCATTGACGGCAGCGATTCGCAGGTCGCCAGCACGGCTCTGACGACGACAAACCTGCTGGCGTTTCAACTCTCGACACGACAGGCCCGAGCACTCGCCGATGCCATGAACGTCGCCCCGGCCCGCGACGAAACCGGTGACCTCGCGCTGCCCGTCGAGATGCGGACTCGGCTGCTCTACAACCCGAACCTCGAAAGTTCGCACTTCTTCGTGCCGGGACTCGTCGGCATCATTCTGCAACTGGTCACGCTGTTTCTGACGTCGTTCGCCGTCGTGCGGGAACGGGAACTCGGCACGCTGGAACAGCTTTTCGTGACGCCCGTCAGTCGAGCGGGTTTGTTGCTGGGCAAGCTGATGCCGTACGCACTGCTGGGTTTTGTCGAAACGTTGATTGTGCTCAACGTGATGGTCTTCGGTTTCGGCGTCCCGATTCGTGGCGACCTCGCATTGCTGCTTCTGCTCAGCACGCTGTTTCTGCTGTGTGCTCTGGGTCTGGGTCTGCTGGTTTCGACAATTGCCCGGACGCAGCTTCAGGCGATCCAGTTTGCGTTTATAATCATGTTGCCGAGCGTTCTGCTGTCCGGATTCATGTTCCCGCGAGCCCAGATGCCGGCCCCGGTTTACGCGCTGACGTTCGCAATCCCGGTGACATATTTCCTGGAGATCCTGCGCGGCATCGTCCTGCGCGGAGCCGGCTTTCTCGACCTGCTGCCCTCGATCATCGGCCTGTCCATCTGCACGGTCGTCATCCTGACGCTCAGCCTGCTTCGGTTCCGCAAGAAACTGGCGTGACCTGCTTTGACAATACGCAGCGGCGGGTTTTTGAACTGATGGAGCATCTGCAGCTTCAAATCGGACGGACTCGACAATCAGCACTGCTGCCCACAACGTTGTCGAAGATCAGGTCTTCGTCGTTGATCCCCGAATTGTCCGGACTTTGCAGGAATGTGCCTCCAACCTGCGTGAGTCCGGTCAGGTAAAGTGGCGAATCTGTATGGGCTGTGCTGGTAGCAGTGATCGTAGCGAGCGACTGTGGGCGATACTGGAGATGTCGGGCAGACACTCGGTTTCAAGGATCCATGATGACTCGCGCTTTTATCTTGCCCGCTGCGCTGATGGTTCTACTTTCTGGTTTTGTGACTCGGCTCTGCGTTGCGGATGAGCCGTCTCAAGCGCCGGCGAGTCAAGCCTCCTCGTGGCAGAAGACGGAAGACTCGGACGCAATCACTGTCGAGCGACTCGAGATGCTCGCTCTGGAGCACAATCCGACGCTGGATCAGGCTCGAGCGGAGACCTGGAAGGCGTACGGTCGTTACGTGCAGGCCGGACTGTATCCGAATCCGGAAGTGGGATACGCCGCGTCCGAGGTCGGTAACGATGGCCGAGCCGGTCAGCAGGGCAGCTATATTCAGCAGGAGTTCGTCTTCGGAAACAAGCTGGCTCTCAGTCAGAATATCGGAGCCGCCGAACGTACAGCCGCCGATCACGCGCTGGCTTTGCAGGAACTGCGTGTCCGCAACAACGTGCGACTGGAGTATTACTCGATTCTGACAGCGACCCGCAGCCGCGACATTGCGAAGCAGCTTCTTAAGGTCGCTGAGAGTGCTGCGGCTCTCGCAAAGTTGCGACGGGAAAGTGGCGAAGGCAATCGCATCGACGAATTGCAGGCGCGCGGTGAACAGCAGCGTGCCGCCGTGACCGTGGCTCAATCAGAGTACGTCGTGGCTGCCGCATGGAAGCGCATGCTGGCGGTCGTTGGCGATCCGAATCTGACTCAGCAGCAACTGTCCGGCCATCTCGAAGCCGAGACTTTGCCGGAGATTACCTTTGATGAGCTGCTGGCCCGACTGGAAGGCAACAGTCCTCAGATTCGTCTGGCCGAAGCCCGCATCGGTCGCGCTCAGGCGGAGTATGCCCGAGCCGAAGTCGAACCGATTCCCAACCTCACCCTGCAGAACACGATTCAGTACGACTACTCGACGCAGTACACCGTCGTGGGCATTCAGGCGACGCTGCCAATACCGGTCTTCAATCGTAACCAGGGCAACATCGCCGCCGCCGAGCAGGAATGGATTCAGGCGTCGCGTGAGACGCGCCGTTTGAGACTGTCTTTGCAGCGTGATCTGGCTTCGCGCTGGCAGCAGTTCGCGAACGCCCGCGTCCAGGTCGAACGGTATCGCGACGATGTCCTGCCGACCGTTTCGGAAACACTGAAGCTGACCCGTGACGCCTACGAAGCGGGCGAGACCGACTACCTGCGTCTGTTGACGGCTCAACGCAGCTACACCGAAACGTACCGCGAGTACATCGAGGCCCTGGGGATCGCCTGGCAGGAAGCCATCCGACTGAACGGCTTGCTGCTCTCTGATGGACTGGCCGCCGCCGAATCCGTGACCAATTGACCGCAAGGATCACTGCGGTGTCTGCTTTCCAGCAGCAGCTTGCCCCAGGAAAACAATCACATCACCCCCGATGCCCCTTCGCCGTCGCCGCACACGTGCTTTAGCGCGATGGCGAAGGGCGGAACAGGCGAACTCCCCTTTCTTCCAAACCTGAGCTGAAGTCGGCCCAATTGCACTTCAGATGGAAATGCGCCGTCTAATCCCGGCATTAGTCACAAGCTGGGGTGAGACCCGAGCTTGTTTGAAATCGGGAAGTTATTTCGGACGGCTCCTATAGGATTTGCCTTCTCTTTCCGAATAAATTCGCCGAGTTTCTGTTACCAGGCCGGCTGGCAACAGGGCCGGGTTTGAAACGCCTTACAGTCCGACGGATTGTGCGACTTTCGCAATGTCAATCTTGTCGATCATCTTCTTCGTGCGATCGTTCAACACCGAGTCTTCACCGGTAGTCAGAGTCGCGGGATAACCCGCCTTCTCCAGCGCAGTGGAGAGTCTCTTTGAGTTGCCCTCATCAAGGATGCGGCTCTTGAGGATGCGGTCGCCCACCATCCGTGTCAGGACTTTCTCGTCGTTCACAAGTTCGGTCAGACGCGTGTCTGACAGGGACTCAAGACTCGGCATGACGATCTTCTGCATGGCCGGACGCATTTTTGATTGAGCGTCCTTCTGGATGCCCGCGATTTCATCTCGCGATGGCGGGCCGCGGCGTTTCTGTGCACGCCGCTGAGCCATAATTTTTTTCTGCATATAGGACGGCATGAACTTTCTCATCATGCCGGGAATTGTCGTCTTTGCGACGTTGTGTGCGTGGTCGTGGATTTCGGCTTCACGAGTTGACTTGAAAGTTTCAACAGCCGTTTCGAATTGATCTTCTCCCAGCAAAGCGTTCAGACGGGCATTTTGAGATCGAGTCAGCTTCAGGGGTTCGACCAGCATTGAAATGTTGGATACAACTTTTTGCCGCAGCGCTTCCAGCCGGGCCTTTTCTTCTTCGTCCCGCTTCTGTTGTTCTTCCCGGCTCAACGTTCTCGTTTCAGCTTGAGTGTCAATGGGCTTCTTTTTCGGTTCACTGGGAGGGTCCGCATTGACTGTTGGCACGATCACAAAGCCTGACAGCAAAGTTGCAAGAATGGAGAGTCGAAACTGCATGATGATGCTCCTGTGTGAACCAGGTGAAAATTTCTAACACGGTGTAGCCGCAACCAGATGCCTCCCTCAATTCCCCTGAGATGGTTCCGGAGCGCGGTCCACTCGCGAAGGCTGCGGATCTTGTCGGACGTTGCCAGTCACTGCTTCTTGCGGACCGTTGACGCGTACCGGTTCATCTTTTTCGTTGTCAGACACCGCCACATTGCCGGATACATGAGCCGGTTTCTTCGAGTTGTTGACCACAATCGTCGTGTCCATAAAGCGACTTGTAGTATTGCCAATCGCCCGGACACTTTCTGCGTCGGAAGCAGACAGGGCATGTCGCCAACGGTCGACCCGGTTGTCCGAGAAGGTCACGGTGGAGCCCGCGTGAATCCATGCCGCGAAATTCGGTGGCCCTCCCTTGCGCGGGCCGTTCCCATCAAACTGGTTGCCCGTAATTGTTGCAGTGCCGCGCACCAGTATTCCCGCTACGCCGCCGCCCGTGATCGTGTTGTCCGTGATCAGAGCTGTTGACTCTTCCTGAATCGCGATCATCGGAGGCATGCCGCCGCTTCGGCTGAGTTCATTGCCAGTGATCTGGACCTGCGATTCGTTGCGAACACCGATGGCGACCATTTTGTTTTCTACACACTTGTTGCGAATCACAAAGGCCGTCGCCTTGTCGCGGACGCCGATTCCGGCCAGCGCGTTCTGGTGACACTCGTTATCAACAATCAGTGCCCGAGCCCCGTTCTGGACGCCGATTCCGGCCTGCTCGTTCTTCTCGCAGCGGTTACCACGAATCACCACGTCGGCGTTATCTTCCGAACCAATTCCGGCCAGAAGATTCTCGTAACAGTGGTTTCCATCAATGATCGGACGGGCACCCGTGCGGGCTCCGATACCAGCCTGCAGGTTCCGATAGCATTTGTTGTCGCGGATGATGGCCTGAGCACCGTCTTCCGTTCCGATGCCGGCCATCACGTTTTCATAGCACTCATTGCCAATGATGACCGGACGGGCACCGTCCTGTGAGCCGATCCCGGCGGTCTCATTCTGATAGCACTTGTTGTTGCGAATCACCGGAGCCGCTTCAGAACGACACCCGATTCCGGACATGCCGTTTTCGAAGCACTCATTGAATTCGATTAACGGTGTCGCTCCGAGTTGGCAACCGATGCCCGCTTCCGCGTTTCGGTAGCAGCGGTTGTGGCGCACGATTGGTGCTGCGTCCTTCATGGCTCCAATGCCCGCCATGTCGTTGTCATAACACTCATTGTGTTCAATCAGTGGAGTTGTTTCCTCACCCGTTCTCACGCCAATTCCGGCGCGACGGTTGTTGTAGCATTTGTTACCTCGCACGATGGGTTTGGACCCTTCACTGATACCAATTCCCGCCCGGATATTCTTGTAACAATCATTGTTAATAACGAGCGGATAGGCCCGTGTCGCGTGTCCGATTCCGGCATAAAAGTTTTCGAAGCACGTGTTGGATTCGATGGTCGGACTTGACTCCATCATCGCACCAATGCCGCCGCCCATGTTGCGATAGGCGATGTTGTGGTGAATGTAGGCAGAGACTCGTTTACCCTGGCCTCCCATCGTCACAATGCCGGAGTATCCAATGTGATGGACAATATTATTGACCACCTCACAGTCGGTGATCCGAACAATGGCGATGCCGGCGACGCCAGGTTTACCAATACGATCGTACGACTGGTCTTCACCCTGTGTGGCGTGATGTTTGTTCCATGCTTCGTCGTCGTACGTGCCGACGCCGGTGACGGTGAAGCCATCAATTTTCGAACCTTCGGCCATGGATACTCCGGCGGAATTTTCGTCGCCGCCAGTGCCATCAATAATGGTCTCCTCAGCTCGCTTCAGACCTAGTTCGCCCTTTGTGTCGTCGCCGGCGCTGCGGAGTGTGACGTTCGGTTTCAGGCTGACACGTTCGCGATAAGTTCCGGCACTCACCAGAACCGTGTCACCGTCCGTAGCCGCATCAATGGCGGCCTGAATCGACTTGTGGTCTTCTGGCACGCGGAGCGTGGCCGCCACAGCGGGACTGCTCAGCATTGCCAGCAGCGCAATTGCGAGAGCACTGTAAGAAACTTGTAACTGGCGCATGGTTGGTTCCTCACCTTGAGATAAATTCCATCATTCGACTGACGGTGGAGTGTTCTCGGAAATTGACTCAGTGGCCTGGTTGTGGGTGGCAATTAAGCGATTAAGAAGTTGAGCAAGTTGCAGTCGTTCGTGGTCGTTCAGGCCCGCCATGATGCTCTCCAGTTGAGCCGGCTGGTCCTTCCAGATCTTCCGGAGCAGTTTGCGACCGCGACCGGAGACCTTCACGAACTTCTCGCGGCGGTCAGTCGGATTGACGGTCCTTTTGATCAGTTCGGCTTCTTCCAGTCGATTGAGCATGACGGTCACATTAGGAAACGACACGTATAACTCGTTTCCCAGACGCCGCTGAGTTACCCGCTCGTTGCGCAAACGGTTCAAAACGGTCAGCATCTGGAACTGCGGTGGCGTAAGACCAAACTTCGCATAGTGCGGTCCCATCTGTCGCGAAATGGCGCCAAACGCCCGCACGACAGACACCACCGCTCGGCGCGCGGGGGTGTCTGGGAAGTCGTCGCGAAGATCGGGTGTCTGCGGAGCATCTGTCACTTGTTCGAAGCCTGTTCTTTTACCGGCAGTGTGGTGACGGTGAGTTGACCGTTATCGATCACGATCCGCCGACCGACTCCGGGCGAATGAAACTGTGGTCCGTAGAGTGTCTGAAACATCTCGATCGCGAGGTCGCCGGAACAGTGGGCGGGCGAGACGGACTGCACGTTGAGATCCTGAAGTTGATTGATCGTCGCTTTGATGTCCTGAGGTTCTTTGCGCAGCAGATGAAATCCACCCAGCAGGTAACGAATCGAGTTCTTCTGTCGCTGAGTCTGCACGGTCTGCACCAGCTTCACGATGCCCGGATGCGAGCAGCCGACGAGCATCACCGGCCCCAGCGAGGTTTCGATGGCCAATGACTGTTCCGCCGGCAGGCCGTCGACGATCCCGGTGGAGAAGATTCCGGGGGTGAATTCGAACGGGCCGGTGATTCGATGCGGCACCATCTTCACGCCTTTGGCCCGGCGAAACGCCTCTTCGGGGAAGCAGTCCAGGAAGTGCACTTGCAGATTCGGGTTCTTTTCGAAGACCCAGTAGACGCCGCGCAAATGGTCGCCGTGTTCGTGAGAGATGATGGCATGCTCGATTGACTTCGGATCAATCTGCATCAGCTCAAGATGTTCGAGCAGCAGAATCGGATCGCTGCCGGAGTCAAACAGGACCCGGTGTCCACGAAAGTCGATCAACGCCGAGAAGCCCCATCCTCGCCGCAAATCCTCACGTGCCGACGTGTTGTCAAACAGAATTTGAATCTCAAGTTCCGGACCAACCGCCGCCTGAACAGGCTCCGCCGCCCGAAGTAACACCGAACTCAAACAACACAACAAGGTGGCAACAATTCGGACAAGCAATCGAGTCATCGGTCGAGTCTCCCGGAG
>JADHNX010000211.1 GCA_016779365.1 Planctomycetaceae bacterium | reverse complement strand
ATCGCGTCTTCTCCACTTTCGAGCATTTCGAACAATTGATCTTCAGAAAGAACCTTGACGCCCAGTTCCTGAGCTTTCTCCAGCTTGCTGCCAGCCGCCTCGCCCGCGACCAGAAAATCAGTTTTCTTCGAGACGCTGCTGGATGCTCGACCTCCGTGCTGCTGAATCAGCTCTTTGATTTCAGTTCGTGTGAATCGTGTGAGAGTTCCCGTCACGACAATCGTCTTGCCGTCCAGTTTTCTGACGATGCGGTCGTCTTCTTCCGGGACTGGTTCGCCCATGTTGAGGCCGAGTTCCCGGAACTCTTCGAGCGTGCCGCGTCCGACTTCGGATGCAAAAAAACTGAAAATCGAAGCCGCAATGATCGGGCCGATGTCGTCGACAGCCGCGAGTTGTTCTTCGGTCAATTTCAGGATTTCGTCGACCATGCCGAATTTCGTCGCCAGAACCTGAGAGGTCCGGTTACCGACGTGGCGAATGTTGAGGCCAATCAGAAGCCGCCAAAGAGGTTGGCTCTTTGACTTCTCGATTGATTCGAGAAGTTTGTCGACGGATTTTTCATTGGTCCGTTTCTCAGTCAGTAAGGCTTCCCGTTTTTCGTGCAGTCTATAAACGTCTGGCAGACTGGTCAGCAGCCCTTTCTCAATCATCGACTCGATTTGCTTGATACCGAGCCCTTCGATGTCCATCGCGGATCGCGACGCGAAGAACCTCAACGTTTCGCGGAGCTGCGCCGGGCAGCTTGGATTCTGGCAGCGAATGTAGACGCCGCCGTCATCCTGCAGAACTTCCGAGCTGCATTCAGGACATCTATCCGGAAACTCAAACGGTTGCTGACTACCGTCGCGAAGCTGTGGCTCGACTCGCACGATGTGAGGAATGATCTTTCCGGCTTTCTCAACGACAACGGTGTCGCCAACTCGGATATCCAGTCGGTTGATCTCGTCACGGTTATGAAGGCTCGAACGTGAAACCGTCGTACCGGCAATCTCGACAGGCTCAAGATTCGCGACCGGTGTCAGTGCTCCGGTCTTGCCAACCTGAATCACAATGTCAACAACTCTGGTCGTTGCTTCGTAGCGTTCCCACTTGTAGGCAATGACCCAGCGCGGAGCTTTGTTCGTGCTGCCAAGTTCGGCCTGCTGTTCCAGGTTGTTGACTTTGATGACCAGCCCGTCGACTTCGAAATCGAGTTCGTGCAGACCTTCCATCATCGACTGAGCGTATTCCAGCAGGCTGTCGATGTCGGGAAAAACGGCGGTGCCCGGACTGGTTGGCAGGCCAAACTGGCGGGCAATTTCCAAGAAGTCGGAGTGCCGCTGTGCGGTGATACCTTCTGAATAGCCAATCCCGTGCGCAAAGAATCGGAGCTTTCGCGCGGCGCAGACTTTCGGATCAAGCGTCTTCAAACCGCCGGCTGTTGAGTTACGAGGATTGGCGAACGGCTGCTCCCCAGCGGCTTCCTGGGCCGCTCGGATCTTCGCGAAGTCTGAATTGGCGATGTAGGCCTCGCCGCGAATTTCGACAACTGGCGGAATGTTGTCGCCGGAAAGCCGAAGCGGCACACCGCCGATCGTTCGAGCGTTGTGCGTCACATCGTCGCCCGTTCGGCCATCGCCTCGAGTAACCGCTTGCGTCAGTCGACCGTTCTCGTAAATCAGCGCCAGGGCGACGCCGTCGATCTTGTATTCGATGAGGTATTCCGGCTGTGCGTCGAGCAGTTCCCGGATGCGAGCGTCAAACTTTCGGACATCCTGCTTCTTCGGATCTGGATTTTCGATTTCGTAAACATTGTCGATTGAGATCATCGGGACGCGGTGTTCGACCGAGTTGAAGCCTTCGACGGGTTCACCGCCAACTTTGTGAGTCGGGCTGTCCGGTGAATCGAATTCCGGGTGGTCGGCTTCGAGCTGTTCAAGCTGCTTCAGGAGCTGGTCGTACTCAAGGTCCGAAATCTCAGGCTGTGCATCGACGTAGTACAGACGGTTGTGTCGTTCGAGTTCGGTTCGAAGCGATTCAATCTGCTGTTGAATCTCGTCCGGCATGATGACTCCGCAGGAACAGACTGATCGAAATTTCTCGATCATATTATCAAGGTTGATGCGGAGTCTGGCGTCAGACCGACGTCCGTTTCAAGTCGACAAATCTGCTCGCTATGCTCAGTTGTCAGCGACTCGGTTCCGCTAGGTTTTCTTTCCCCCCAGAGCAGGTCGACATCATGAGCGGCGTCTATTCCGTCCGCGGCGACGAGCCAGTTTTCGTGGTCGAACAGGTTTCCGGCGTTTTGATCCTCACCTTAATCGCTGACCCCGCAGCGGCCAATTACCGGTCGAAACAATTCGAGTACAACCGATTGATGAAAGCGGTCAGCGAGCCCGAGATCACTGGGTTGCTGTTTGATTTCCAAATCTGCGAGAAACTGGATTCTGTTTCGATGGGAATCGTGATTGCGCTAACGTTGCGAATCCGCGATCTCGATGGCAACGCGGCGATTTGCGGTTGCACCGACGAGATCGCCCAAACCGTTGCCCGCCTGAACGCGACAGAGCCAATGGGGCGACGCTCAGAATGGACGCACTTCCCTTCAAGACGTCACGCCATTGAAGCACTCTGCTCGGAAGTAAATTGACGGACTGACCATGTGCAGACTTCCGCCTGAATCGGTTTTAAGAGGTTCCTCGTGGAAGCTGCGGAAGCCAGACGATACCTTGCGGAGCCTCTTTGGTCCGCTCCAGAGCCGCAACGCTCTCACGACATCAGGGAAGCAGGATGCCCAGCGACAGTTTTCGTTTCATACACGCCGCCGACCTTCACATCGACAGCCCGTTGCGCGGGTTAGAAGCGTACCCCGGCGCGCCGACCGATCGTTTGCGAAACGCGACTCGCAACGCCTTCGAAAATCTGGTGCAACTGGCCATTGATGAAGCCGTCTCGTTTGTGATCATCGCGGGCGACCTGTTTGACGGCCAATGGAAAGACATGAACACCGGCATCTGGACGGCGGGACAATTCCGCAAACTCGAACGAGCGGGAATCCCCGTCTGCCTGATTCGAGGCAACCACGACGCCGAAAGTAAAGTCCGCACGGGAATCAAGTGGCCGGCGAACGTGCATGAATTCAGCGTCCGCAAACCTCAGACTTTCACCTCGACGCAACTCGGACTTCCGGAATCAATCGACGTGGCCGTTCACGGCCAAGGCTTTGCCCGGCCTGATATTCAGGAAGACCTCGCAGCTGATTATCCGGAAGCGGTCGCTGGCCACTTCAACATTGGAGTTCTCCATACCAGCCTGACCGGTGACCCGGCGCATGATCGTTACGCCGCGACGACAGTCGAAGTACTTCGCAACCGAGGTTACGACTACTGGGCTCTCGGCCACATTCATATCCGAAGCGAACCGCCAATCAGCAAAGAGCCCTACGTCGCGTTTTCCGGGAATACTCAAGGTCGGCATATTCGCGAAACTGGTGCGAAGGGCTGCCTGCTTGTTTCAGTGGAAGACGGCGGACTCGCCGGCGTTGAATTCCGGGAAACGGACACGCTTCGATGGCACCGTGCGGCGGTCGTCCTGGATCAGGCTGACACGCTGAACGAACTCTACGAAAAGACTCGCGACGCACTGCAGGAATGTCTCGACCAGAGCGACGGTCGGTTCGTCGCTGTTCGCGTCGAAATTTCCGGCGCGTGCGCGGCGCATCGGGAACTCGTTCAGCCGGGTATTCAGGCAGAAGTCGTCTCACAGATTCGCGACATTGCCAACGAATGGGACGATGAAATCTGGATCGAGAAAGTCAAACTCAACACGTCCGCACCGATCAATGTCAAACAGCTTCGCCAGGGGCACGACCTGCTCGGCGAACTGCTCCGGGATGTCGCGAGCCTCTCCGACGACACCGACCAGTTGTCGGAGCTGATCGCTGAATCGCTCGCTACGCTGTCAGCAAAAGCCGGCCCTGAACTTCAGGCGGCGGAGACTTCGCTCACCAATCCGGAACAGCTTCAAACCTGGCTGCAGCAAGCGGAAGGGCTTCTCCTCGCCCGACTGGAGGCCGAGGCATGAAGATTCGCGAAATTGATATTGAAAACTTCGGCATCTTCACCGATCGCCACTTCGACTTTGGCGAGTCGACGTTCCAACTGATTCACGGCCCCAACGAAGCAGGAAAATCAACGCTGCTTCAGTTGCTCAGGCAGCTTCTGTTTGGGTTTCCAACTCGCAGCCCTTACCAGTTTGAAACGCACGCTGGAGAAATGGCGGCTCGCGCGCTGATCGACGTTGCCGATGGTCGACGTATTTCGTTCCGACGGCGCAAGGGACGCACGGCGACCGTTGTCGGAGAAGTTGAAGGCACGACCGAAAAGATTAACGACTCCGCTTTGAACGGAATTCTCGGCAATGCCAACATCGATCTTTATCAGCACGTTTTCGGATTCTCACTGACAGAACTCGCACGCGGCGAAGAGAGCCTCAAACACGCCAACCTGAACGAAGCGATGTTCGGAGGCAGTCTCGGCAGCCCGTCCAATCTGCAGGAAATTCAGAAGAGCCTTGAAACCGAAGCTGCCGGACTCTTCAAAAACACCGGAACCAAACCAGTCGTTAACACGCTCCTTCGAGAGATCCGCAGTCGCAACACTCAGATTAAAGACGCGACACTGAAACCCCGCGACTTTGACGAAAAAGAAAAGGCTCTTCAAGCTGCCGAAGAACGGGTTGCGTCGCTCAGTGAATCACGAGGCGAAATCCAGAAGCGACTTTCGCATCTCGATCGGCTTTGTCAGGCAATCGAACCATGGCTCGAACGGAAGGTGATTCAGGACGAGCTTGATCAGATCAATGTGCCCGCAGAAGTTACCGCATCGTCCGGCACAGAAATGCAGCAGTTAATGAACGAGCTGACTCGTGCAAGGTCGGCACTGGACGAAGCAACGAAGGACCTGGCGGAGACAAAACAGCAACTCAACGAGCTGAAACGGTCACCGGAAGTCCTGAAGGTTGAAGCGAGAATCCGGTCACAGGAGAAAGACTTCAGTCGAGTCCAGCGCGACATCGAACAAATCCCTAAACTGCAAATTCAAAGTCAGGAAATCGTTTCCGACGTGAAGTCACGACTGGCAGAACTGAATCCTGAATGGGACATTGATTATCTCGACAACTTTCAGTCGAGTCTCGAACAGCGTGAAAAGCTGGATGAACTGGCTGCTCGACAGTCGGAACTGACAAAGCAGCAAGCAGAAGTCGACGCCCGCAGACCCGATCTGCAACATCGCGTCGAAGCTGCCGCAAACCGACTGACGGAACTTGAAGACTTCCAGCCAGTTCCGGAAGTCGCAGAGCTTCTTGCGCGGGAATCCGCCTATCGGTCGGCGACGGCCAGCCATGAAGAAGCGACGGCCAACGAACAGGCATTCAATCGTCAGCTGGCAGAATTAAAAAAGCGTCTGACTCCGTTATTCGTCGATCCGAAGCTCACAGAAAACGAAATTGCAGAACTGCCCGTTCCGCTGGAATCGCTGCTGCGAAGTTTTCAGGAACGACTCGCCATCGCCGAGAACGCGATGGCCAATGCAGAGGCCCGTTGTGAACAGTTCCAGGAATCGCTCCAGGAGAAGCAGAACGAGCTGGCAGCAAAGGCGGCGACCGAGCAGGTACCGGATCGTCAGCAGCTTGAACAACAACGCCAGCGCCGGGATGCCGGCTGGAAACTGATACGCCGGAAGTTTCTCGCCGAGCCTGGTCCGGCCCCCGCCGAGCAAAATGTCGATCAGGAAATCGAAAGCTGGATCGGCAGAAAAACGGAGTCATTGCCTGATCTCTACGAACGTGAGACATCAGACGCCGATCGTCTGGCTGACGACCGTCAGGCAAAGGCTGAGATCGTCGCGCAGCGCGATCAGTTACTGATTGATATTGAGCGAGCCGCAAAGTCACTCTCCGATGCAAACGCTAAACGTGATCTGCGCGAGCAGGAGCTGGCGAAGCATTCTGGAGAATGGAACGATTTCCTCGCCGGATTCAACGTCAAGCCACAGCCGCCAGAAGTCGTCCTGGAGTGGCACCGAACCTTTCAAGACTGGCTGGCCGTTCGCGCGAAGCTGATCGATAGCCAGTCGCGGTCGAAGCTGCTCAAAGAACAGGTTGCTGAATTCGAAGAACTGCTGACAGCACTCGACGTCAGCGAAGCAAGCGAAGAGTCAGCAAAGGCAACAGTTGAAGGGAAGCTGGCGGCACTTCACCGTCGCTCCGAAGAAATCCAGAAGAATGAACTGGAACGAAAGCAGATCGAAAAGTCTCTGCCTGCGGATCGGGCGGCACTGGAAAGCCTGAATGCGACCGCTGCTCAACTTGATGACGAACGGAGCACCTGGGCAACTGAGTGGTCGTCGCTGATGAGCAGTTTTGACTTTCCCGTCGACTGGCCGGTCAGAATTGCCGCGAAGACTCTGCAGGGACTGCGCGACGCGAATCAGAAATACCAGGAGTCGAAATCGTTCGATAAGCAGGCAGGAGATCTGCAGGAAGACGTCACCCGGTTTCGAGACGAAGCTCGATCGGTCTGCCTGGAAGTTCGGCCGGAACTGCGAGATTTCCCAATCAGCGACATGGTGACACGGCTGGGTGACGACCTTACCGAGGCGATAGAAGCGGAACGGAAACAAATTTCGCTGCATCAGGATGTGGAAAGAATCAGCCGGCGGGTCAATGTTTGCGAGGCCGACGTCGCCGAATACTCAAACAGAATCAACGAGCTGTTGAAAACGGCGAAACTTGACACTCCCGAGAATTTTCTTGCGGTCGCCCGGCTGGCAGAACGACAGCGAGAACTGCAGGTCGAACACGCAGCACTTACTCGAGACTTGAAGCGTCTGGCTGGCGTCGAAGACTTCGACGCCTTCCTGGACGAACTCGCCGAATCTGACACAGACACGCTACCACTGAAACGCGACGGAATTCGACAGCAGCATCAGCAGATCGATCAGGATCGCGATGAGGCGTTGAAGCTGGAATCGGAAGCGAGGGCCGCATTTCAAAGCATGGACGGAACCAGTCGGGCGGCAGTGCTGCAACTTGAACAGGAAAGCGCGTACGCGCAGCTTGGCTCGACCATTGACCGACTGGCACCGCTGCTGTTGGCTCAAGCACTTTTGAAGCGGGCCATTGAACGATTCGAAAAGGAGCACCAGCCCGCGATGCTGACGGAAGTCGGCAGGTTGCTGTTACGCATGACGGCGGGGCGGTACATCGGAATTCGGCGCAGGCTCGACGAAGCGGGGACAATGCAGGTCGAACAGCAGAGCGGCAAACTCAAAACGCCAGACCAGCTCAGCACCGGGACGCGCGAGCAACTTTACCTGGCGATTCGGCTGGCCTACGTTCAGCAGTACTGTCGTGATTCCGAACCGCTGCCGTTGATCATGGACGACATCCTCGTGAATTTCGACGAGCAAAGAGCAACGAACACACTTGAAGTTCTGTTCGAACTTCCGAACGAAATTCAGGTGCTGTTTCTCACCTGCCATGAGCACATGACAGAGCTCATTCAAAAACTGCGTCCCGACGTCACTCCGATCGAACTGGCACGAACATAGGCCGCGCTCCTGCTCACTGAAGCGTCGAGCAGGCAGTCGTGGACGAGCTAATTATTCACCGTTAGACTGCCTCGTGTCGGCTGCCTCGTCAGAATTAGAGCTGACAGCAGAACAGGGTCGGGACACTTCGTTCTCGAATTCTGAACGCACCCTGGCGATCGGATCCACGCTCGAACCTGTCATTGGACCTGAGCGTTTTTTATTTGTGATTCGCCCATAGCCAATCGATTTACCACAGGAAAAAGCAGACTCATGAGCGGCCCGAACTTCGAGAAAATGGAACTGATCCCCGTCATCGCTCAGGATGATGAAACCGGCGATGTGCTGATGCTGGCCTACATGAACGAAGAGGCCTGGGGAGAGACGCTCAAGACTGGACGAGTCTGCTACTACAGCCGCAGCCGCTCGAAACTGTGGCGAAA
>JADHNX010000210.1 GCA_016779365.1 Planctomycetaceae bacterium | reverse complement strand
CCGTCGTCCGCACGAAAACGGACGGTACGCCGGTGAATTCTCCCTCACCCTGTACGGATTGATAAATCTCTGAGATTTGCAGCACAGAAAATCTGGACCTGAAAGACTGGTTCGCAAGGGCTGTGTCCCGAAGACTGAATCTTCGGCAACGGAATCTGCGCGGTCGTGGCAGGCTGAGTCACGAAAACCTGAGGCCGGGCGGAGTCTCCCCGATCTGTCTGAGTCGTCAAGCAAGGGAATACTTTCGTTTGTTGAGTCGCCCTTGTGTGACGAGTTTTGCTGATCTGGCCAGCCTGCTTCACGAGTTCGACTCGGGCCGAATTCGTTCATGGACGCGCTCAAACACAGAGTGGTTGCCTGTGTTCTTTGGCTGGAACTGTCGTGCCGGATCACTCGCACCGGCCTGGGAACAGATCTTTTCAGTCAGTAGTCGAGTCGATTCCTGCAAAGTTTGAGGATAATCGACTTTGGTAACTGCCTGCGATTAGCTAAGTTGTGGCGCGAGTGGCGTGAAGTTCGCGCCGGACTCCAGTTTTAATGTCGGGAACCGGGCCTTTTTCTCTATATCAAATCTTGTCTTGGCTCCGGGCAGGTTGTGTAACCAGCGTCTCGTCGCAGCAGAAATCAAAGTCGGCACTTGCCGCCACATTCGGGAGATCGCACCCAGGATGGCTGACGTACCGCCTTACGAATACGACTCTTCAAAAAGTTATGCCGTTGTTGCTTTCAATCCATCGCTGGGTGATTGTCGCTGGGGAGACATCGAGAAAGCTGGCAACGAGATCAAAGAACGACTCGGGGCATTGGGGCGACCAGCGTTTCTCCTGGATTTGACTCGGCTTGAGTTTATGGGCAGCTCGGTGGTAGCCCTGATTGTCAAGTTGTGGAAGGCGGTTCAGGAAAGAGACGGCCAGATGGTTGTCGTGAATAACAGCTCGATGATTGGCGAAGTTCTTGAAATCGCCGGCTTGACTCGCGTTTGGACGGTTGTCGATTCGCATGAAGAGGCTGAGCAGTTGCTGGGGGTGAAAACGTTCACAGCGGCGTCGCCAATGGCGATTTTCTTTCTCGCTGTTCTCGGCTGGGTGGCGGCCGCAGGGACTCTGTTCTTTGTGCTGGCCCCTAAGAAGCAGCTGTTGGAAATTGATCCGCAGATGGCTCAAATGATCGCCTACACATGCGGAGGCGTGGCAGTCATTGCCGGGCTGGTCGCAACTTTTCGTGATCGGGGTGTCTGGCGATTGCTCGGAATTTTACTGGTGATCGTCGCCGCAGGGGTCACCGCAGCGGAAGCGCTCGGTCGAGTGCCCAACTTCTAAGAACTACTCGTAAAGCACCGCTCGTTAAGAGAACGAGTTCGCAGAATCAACAGGAGGTACCTCATGTCGACTGAAGCAACGACCGGAAGTTCGGCAACTCTCGATACTCAATCAAACGGTCTGGAAGTTCGTCAGAAGGCTCTGCAGGAAGAACTGCGGGAGTTGATCGATGTTGTCGGACCGGCGCCGCTGGTTGACCTGTTGCTCGAACGAGCGTTTCAGCTCAACGCGACAGATATCCACATCGACCCGAACAAAGAGGGGTTGCGAGTCAGGCTTCGCGTCGATGGCATGCTCCACGATGTTCTGCAGCTTCCTAAAAAGTTGACAGCTCAGGTGATTTCCCGGTTGAAGATCATGGCCGGGATGGACATCACCGAGCGGCGGGCTGCTCAGGACGGGCATATCTCCAAGTCGGTCATCAAGCATCAACGTGATATCCGAGTTGGTGGCGGACCAACGATTTACGGCGAACGGCTGGTGCTTCGTCTCATGCCAGACGAGCAGTCATTCACCAGGCTGGACGAGCTGGGTTTCGAGCCAGAGCAGCTTGAGAAGGTGCAGAAGCTTGTTGAAATTCCGTATGGGGTATTTCTATCCGTCGGCCCGGTCGGTTCGGGGAAAAGCACGACCGTGTACAGCGCGCTGACGAAGCGAAACCGTCCGACTGAAAGTGTCGTCACAATCGAAGATCCTGTTGAGCGTCAGATGGAGGGCATCAACCAGATTCAGATTGACGCGAAGATCGGCTTCACCTTTGTGAAGTGCCTGCGCGGCGTTTTGCGGCAGGATCCGGATGTCATGATGGTCGGCGAGATCCGCGACCCTGAAACGGCACAGATTGCGGTTCGCGCAGGTCTGACCGGCGTCACGGTGCTCAGCACGCTGCACGCTAATGACAGCCTCGCCGTGATCGACGTCTTTCGCGAATTTGGCGTGTCGCCCATGTTCATTGTTGACGCCTTAAAGTGCATTATCGCTCAGCGGCTGATCCGCAAAATCTGCCCTCATTGCCGCGAAGAGTACACCCCTGACGCAGCAGCGGTCGCAGCGCTTAAGCTGTCCGATGCTGAGGCGGCAGCAACGAAGCTCGTTCGTGGGAAAGGTTGTGACCACTGTTTCTCAACGGGCTATTCTGGCCGCACCGGAGTGTTCGAAGTGCTGACCTTCTCGTCGGAGCTGAGGCAGGCCATCCTTGGGGCTGATGGTAAAGTCGACCTGCGGTCCGTTGCCGTCCAGAGCGGTCTGTTGACGCTCGAAGACGCTGCTCGCCGAAAAGTTCTGCGAGGCGAAACGACGGTCGAGGAACTGCTGCAACTGCAAACGGCAATCGTCGACTGAAGCAGATTCCGCACTACGGGGAGCTCATCCACGTCGACCATTCCTGAACGACTCGGACCGTTGCTTCGCAAAGAGTCTGAAGTTCTTCTGGCGTGATCGAAAGCGCTGGCGTCATGTAGATCATGTCGCTGAACGGGCGCAGCCAGATTCCTTCTTCAACCAGTCGAGAACGGAGTCGCTCCACGTGGTGAAGGCGGTTTACCTGGATCACTCCCACGGCCCCTTTCGAGCGGACATCGACTACGCCGTGAAGATTGCGGCACGGGGCGAGCAGTTCGGCAAGTTCCCGCTCGATGGCAAGGGCGCGTTCGAGGCGAGGTTCTGTTTCAAACAGATCGATCGAAGCATTTGCGGCAGCACAGGCCAGTGGATTGGCCATGAACGTCGGGCCGTGCATCAGCGCGTGGGATGGATCGTCGGACAGAAACGCGTCGAAGATTTCGTCTGTAGCGATGGTCGCCGCAAGACTGAGTGTTCCGCCGGTCAACGCTTTCCCGACGCAAAGAATGTCCGGTACGACGTCGGCCTGTTCACACGCAAACATTGTCCCGGTCCGACCGAAGCCTGTCGCGATTTCGTCGGCGATCAAAAGGACATTCTGGCGGCGGCAGGCGGAGTGAATTCTGGCGACCGATTCCGGCGGATGAAATTTCATCCCGCCGGCACCTTGAATCAACGGTTCGATGATGACTCCCGCAATCTCGCTGTTCTTCGTCGCGAGAAACGCTTCGAACGCGGAGTGTTCATCGTCAGTCTGTGGAACCGGATGCGAATATTGCTCCAGCAGAAAACCTTTGAAGTGACGGTGCATACTGTTGTCAGGGTCGCAGACCGACATGGCTCCGGTCGTGTCTCCGTGATAGGCGTGCTGAAACGAAACAAATTTCGTCCGTCCGGAAACACCACGATTCAGCCAGTACTGCACAGCGATCTTCAATGCGACTTCGACGGAAACGCTGCCTGAATCTGAAAAGAAGACTCGATTCAGATCGCCCGGAGTAAGCTTTGCGAGCCGTTCAGCCAGTCGTAATGCTGGCTCGTGATTAACGCCGCCGAACATGACGTGAGGCATCACTCGAAGTTGAGCTTCGACCGCGCTTCGAATGTGCGGGTGGTTATAGCCGTGGCAGGCGGTCCACCACGAAGCCATCCCGTCGACCAGCTTTCGTCCGTCAGCCAGTGTCAGGTACACCCCTTCGGTCGCGACGACTGGAATCGGCAACGGCGCCGTCTGCATCTGCGTGTACGGCATCCAGACGTGCCGATAACCCGACTGCTGCCAGGCCGGCGGCGACTGTTTCTCTACGGACATGGTTTAAACATTCGGTTTGACGCGAAGTTGTTGTTTCTCGCAACGGAGCAAAGCTGTAGTCATTTTTTTGACCACGGACCACACGGAAGCAGAAATCTTTTCCGTGTCTTTCCGAGTATTCGGTAGTTTATTCACTCCGGAACAGATCGGTTTCGTAATGGCCGAAACGAAATTCGGGACACGAAAAACGCTCCGGCCATCAATGACGGTCGGAGCGTTGGTTGTAGGCAATTGTTTGTCATTCCGCGATTGAGCGGCGACGTCAGTTCCCGCACAGAAACTGTGAAAATGGTTTAGCGAATCTGCGGGACGGCGATCAGGCTGGGAACCGGGTCAAAGATCACGGTTTCCGGAGGGTTGCCTGGAATGATGATGCTTTCGCCGGTGGCAAATGGTTTTCCGTTCGTGCCGGTGTGCTGTTTCGCTCGGAAAATTTGAGCGAGTTGAGCCAGCCTTGGATCCTGCGGTGAATCGAACGAACCAATCGTCACCACAGACTGAAACCTGTCGTGAAAGACGTACGCTTCAAAGGTTTGGCCACTCTGGCTTCCATTAAACAGGCCCTCGCGGAGCATCTTCGCGACTTTCCAGGCTCGATCGGCAGCATCATCGAGAGTTCCCGTTGGCTCGAACAAATCGAACTTTTTCTTGTACTCGCGTTCGCCGATGCCCGTGTCCGATCGTCCTTTAAATGTTGCCACAGCCAGCGTGTACTTACCTTTGTTACGGAGAATCGAGTACTCCGAGTTTCCGTTCAGACGCAGAATCAATGGGTCACGTTTGGTTTTGGCAACTTCGTCCTGATTGAACAGCGGGTTGATTGTCAGGAAGGCTCCGCTGAACGGTCCCGGCTGACCAGGAGTCTGTCGGAAGACCAGGCCTCCGCCGTTGGCCCATGACTCAAGGTTCAAGTCTTTCAGACTGAGTCGCTTAATGAAGTCTCGGGTTTTCTGAGCCGTCGAGTCGTCAACGGTCGGGTAGTTGCCTGCGATGACGGAGATGCTGTTGTTCTGAACGGCAGTCTTTGTACGCATTGTTCGGCCGAGTGCGTCCTTGCCGAGGTTGCCGTGATCGGCTTCGCTCATCTGGAAAGTGTAAGCCGGGATGCCTCGCTTTCTGAGGGCGTAAACCATTTGATTAGCTGCCTCTGTGGGAGACAGCCCATCGACCCGCACGTCCTGATGCCGTTCTGAAAAACTGGCGACCATGATCATCCACGGGCCATGTTGTTTTGTGATGCGGTACGTTCGGTTTTCGGTGGCGTCGATACGGGCAGCCGACACGGGACCAGCGACAAACGCAATGGCAATTGCAAGCAGAATTGTTGAGCACGTAAATCGAGTACGCATGGCGAACTCCGTTTCGACAGACGCGAGGTGGTGGGAAATGTCTCTGTCTTTTGTGGAATGAACTGACGCGGACTTTTCGGAATGCCAGAACCAGGTTCGATGCCGGAATTCCTGTCAGTCGATGACTGCAACTCTGTTTCCACGTTGAAGGGGGCGGGACTTTAGCCCTGTTTGAAAAACGGGTCCAGACCGGTCTGAAGAACTCGATGCTGCTTTGAATCAGCTCGGAAAGTCACACATTGACCGCATGAAAAGGTCGGTCGTATAGTCCGCCGCCTTTCAGAAACCAGCCTGCGGCCCAGCCAATCGAAGAATCGCACACTTTCGAGGGACGGGCAGCAACATTGCTCACCAGTCAGAAGTCTCACCAGTCAGAAGTTCAGCCAGACAAGGAAGTCGGCCATGAGTTCTGTCGCGCTGAAGCAGTCAATTCCGTTCGATCATTTTGAGCAGCTCCGCGAAGCCCGCGAGATCATTCGCCAGGAAGCGGACGGTCTACTTGCGCTGTCGAGTCATCTTGATACTCGCTTTTGCGAAGCAGTTGAGTTGCTGCGCGGCTGCGCCGGGCGAGCCATCGTTACGGGGATCGGCAAAGCGGGAATCATTGGTCAGAAGATGACCGCGACACTCAGTTCGACCGGCACGCGAGCGATGTTTCTGCATCCCGCCGAAGGGGTGCACGGCGACCTTGGCTGTGTCTGTGAAGACGATGTTGTGGTGGTCTTTTCAAACAGCGGCAACACGGAAGAAGTTTGTCGGATCCTTCCGATCATTCATCAGCTCGGCGCAAAGATTGTGGCGATTACCGCCAGCAGCGAGAACAGGCTTGCACAAGCCGCCGATGTTGTGCTGGAAATCGGCGAACTCAGCGAGGCTGGTGAACTGGGGCTCGCTCCGTCCACAACGACGACGGCGATGCTGGCTCTGGCTGATGCTTTGGCGCTGGTCGTCAGTCGGGCGAAGGGTTTTACGGCTCGCGATTTTGGAACGTTCCATCCCGGTGGCAGTCTTGGTCGCCAGTTGACGCCGATTCGTGAAGTCATGCGGCAGGGCGATGAGCTTCGCATCGCCTCTAAAGACGAAACTGTGCGTGGCACGTTGCAGCGGCTGCGTTCGAGTGGGCGTCGCTCTGGAGCGCTGCTGGTTGTCGACGGAGCGGGCGTTCTTTGCGGTGTGTTTACTGACAGTGATCTCGCAAGGTTGCTCGAACAGCACCGCGACACACAGCTCGACTCGCCCGTTTCAGAAGTGATGACTTCAAACCCGAAGACGTTGCGCGACAACACCTGCCTGGGCGACGCTGTCAACATGCTGACTGAGCGGAAAATCAGCGAGCTGCCGATTGTCGACAAAGCTGGCCGACCCGTCGGACTGATCGACATTACCGACGTCATTGGGATCGGTCCAGGTTGATCGTTTTTGAGAGAGGTAATCGATTCTGGTTTCCAGAAACCGCCTAACGTTGACCGTGCTGCTGGCTCTGTCGAGCGGGTATTTCCTTTACCTGTTCGGAGTGCGGACGGTGCTGCGCGCGGTTCCGCCGGAAATGCCTGTTGGAAACTTCTTACCGGTCGAAGAAGTGGATCCCGGCATCGAATCGTTCGACGAAAGCTCTCGCATCGCGGCGAAGTATCTGCCGGATCAGGAATGGGCACGCGACGCGACCGTGCAGCTTCGCGATGGCGACACGCTGTTTTACTACGCTCAGGAATGGGGCCAGTCTGAAGGGAAACGATCCGTTACTTTCGCGCCGCTGGCGCTGGTCTGGTTTCAGGAAGGGGCCGATGAGCCGTTGATTATTCAGGCGGAGTCGGCACTGATCACGTTCGAGCGGGATGTCGATCTGTCGTCGCCCGATCCTGGCCGGATCGTTGCTGGCGAGTTGCTCGGCGAAGTCACGATTCGCGGTGACGATGGCCTGGCAATGAAGGGGAATCATTTCATTTTCTCGGAAGAGTCCGGCAGCATTTTCTCCGACAACCCCGTCGAGTTTGCCTGGCAGAAACATTCAGGCAGTGCACGGCAGGGGATCCAGATTGACCTCGATATGGCGACCGGCGGGGGCAGTAGTCAGTTGGCGGTCACAGGAGTCCGGCGGGTTTATCTTTTCCGCGACATTGCGATGGACTTTCTGTTCGAGCAGGACAGCGAATTCATTCCAATGTCTGTCCGATGCGCGGGACGCTTCATGCTGACACTGCTGGGCGAGGCAAAGAATCCGGCATCGCGAAGCCGTGCCACGTTCGAAGAGAAGGTGGTCGTTCGACGCGCCACAGAATTGAATACAGCAGATGTGCTGAGTTGCGATCAGTTGGAACTTCATCTGGCTGAGGCGACCGAGGCTGAAAAAGAGGCGAGCGCACAGGCTCGCGCTGTCGGCGATCGGTCTGCGGTGATGCCGGGGTCCAGGGACGGGTCAATCCAGTTAGATCGAATGAGGGCGATTGGCTACGTTGTCAAAGTCACGTCTGAGCTGAACGAGTTTCAGGCTGTCGTGGGCAGCCCGAATCAGCAGCAGCGGTCAATGGCGGTTGTTGACTACGACGCAACGGCTCGGCGACTGACGTTGAACGATTTTGACCCGAACCTTGCCAGACAATGGAAGCCGCGAGTTCGTATTACTCAGAAGTCAGGCGAGATGGACTGTCAGCAGATCAGCCTGACGCATCATGCCGATGGTCGCGTGAACGAGCTTGTCTGTCTGGG
>JADHNX010000209.1 GCA_016779365.1 Planctomycetaceae bacterium | reverse complement strand
GGACGCCAACTGGAAGTCGTTTCTCAGCGATCCGGCATGGCAAAGCGTGGCCAAGGAATCTCAAAAAGACGGCAAGTTTCTGGCCAAGCCGCCAGATCGCATCTTCTTAAAACCACTGGACTTTTCGCCACTCAAGTAGTTGACACCATCGATGCCCCATCAAAAAGTACCCCTGTATCTCAGCAACGGAACCTTCGCACCACTGCTGTTCCTGCTCACGATCGCATTGATTGTGAGTATGCCCTGCGCTGCGATGGGCGAAGAGTTGTTCTCTGGCGAATACGCCGTCACTCAGTCGTGGTCGCAGGAGCAAGACTTTCAGCGACCGTACTACGTCAACGTACCAGAGAACTCTGATGGTCAGAAGTTGCCCGTCTTCATCTTCCTGCACGGTAACGGAGGAAATGCTCAGGAGGCAATGCGCGGATTCAGCCGACACCGCAAGACCATCGCTTCTCAATACATCATGGTGTTTCCACAGGGCTATCGCGAAAGCTGGAACATCGTTTCAGAGAGATCCAAAGCCAACGATCGTGGATTCATTGAAGCGATTGTCAAGAAACTAGCAGCCTTCGAAAATGTCGATTCAGACAATTTCACCATCATGGGTGCATCGAACGGGGCGGCGCTGGTCAATCAGTTGATGATCGAAAGCAGCTTACCGAATGTTCACAATTTTATTAGCGGCGTGAGCCCGCTGAACGTTTGGCAGTACGATGGGACGGCCTTCAAGGCCAAAGGTGCGGACAACAATTACAAAGTCGCAGTGACTCCCGCCAAGGGAAAGCGGCTGATGAACATCTCGGGCGTCAAAGATAACCTCGTTCCGTATCAGGGCGGACCTTCAAAAGCGATTCCTGCCAAAGACGGTAAGCTTGCCTTTGTGTCCGCGGAAGAATCGACATTTGTCTGGGCTCGTCATATGGGGTATCAGGGAGAAAGACTGGGAGAGCCGACGAGAGTTAATGGGCCGATCGAGGTCTTCAGCTACCTGGACGGCGATGTCGTCCATTGCAAAGTCAATAACGAAGGGCACGGCGCGGTCCACGGCATCCCCGAGGAAATGCTGCTTGATTTTCTAGGTGTGACACAAGAGGTTGATAAAGTAACCCAGGAACTTAATCAGCGGATTGACGAAGCGCAACGAGAACAGCGGCGATTCAAACGGCTCGATGTTCTCACTGAGCAGAAGATAAATATGCTGCGTGAGATTCGGGATTTGCATGTGACGATCATCGCGGCTGAGAAGGGAATCGATGACGCCGGGGACGATGAACGGATAATCGAACGTCTTGAAACGACGCTGCACGAATCCGAAGTACGGATCGAGGTTACAAACATCCGGCTCGAGATTCTGGAGCGGCGGATGGGTTTGGAAGAACTCTCCTTTGAGATTCCGCCGGAGCAGAACGAGTTAGCCGACGAAGCGGACACGCTGCTCAAGATGCTCGACGCCGGTGATCTTCTGGTAGAGAGATTCACCAAAGTGTGGCTGGAAGAGGACGAAGATACGGCCGAGGAACTTGAAGGCGAGTTTGAAGAGATGGAGCGAGTGTTCGAGCGTCGGCGAGAAATCCTGCAACCTCGCTTTGAACTCCTCGAAGCTCGCGAGGAAGGGGACGAGGAATGGATTCGCGAGTTAGAAGTTGAGCTGGAGGAAATGGGCGCCGACGGGCGCGACGAGCAGAAGAAGCCGAACAATGCAGTACTGAACCTTCCGGCATCAGTTCAATTGACGAACGTCGAGATCAGTGCTGCAGCGAAACTCGATTTCGACGCTGAAATCCTGCCACGTCTGAAAACCGCATGCTTCGATTGCCACGATTCCGGTGACGCAAATGGCGATCTTAATCTTGAGCAGCTTGTGGCACAGAAACCGTTCGTCGTGAATCGTTTTCATTGGCTGAATATCATCGAACAGCTCAAGGTGCGATCGATGCCGCCCGTCGATGCGAAACAGCCATCGGAAAACGATCGTCGTGTAATGCTTGGATGGCTGACTGATCAACTCGAAAACTTTGACTACACAACTGTCAGGCGGGCAGGAGTCGCCCCTGCCAAGCGATTAACCCACGATGAGTACAACAATACTGTGCGGGATCTTGTTGGCATTGACCTTCGACCGGCCGATCGCTTTCCGACGGACCTGACGGCATCAAGCGGTTTCGAGAACAGCGCAAACAGCCTCTTCATTCAGCCGGTAACTTTGGAGCGTTACCTTGGCGCTGCCGAGTTGATCGTGCACGCAGCATGGCCACTTGAGCCGACATCGATCGAACAGAAAGCGTCACTGAAACAATTGTTTGAGGGCGTGTCGGATTTGGATGAAGAAGACGCCGCTAAGCGTGTTGTTACGCAGTTCGCGACGCGGGCATACCGCCGACCGCTGGAACAGGATGAAGTTGATTCCCTGGTGATGCACTATCGGCGTCGCCGTGGCCAAGGCGATTCGGCAGAGGTTGCGATTCGTGAAGTGCTGCAAGTGATCCTGATATCGCCCAACTTCCTGATTCGTTCTGAAGTGGCTCCTGAATTTTCACCTGAGCCGACGGCGCTAGCCGCGGGTTCCCAGCGTCAAGAGAACCGGCGGCTAGCGCCGCGCCGCTCACAATCGGAAGCGGTTCGCGTTTCCGACTGGGAACTGGCCAGCCGTCTGTCGTATTTTCTTTGGGCGTCGATGCCTGACGACGAACTGTTCGATTTGGCACGCTCTGGCCGATTGCATGAACCGACTGTGCTCGCACAGCAAGTCGAACGCATGTTAAAGGACTCCAAGTCGGAATCACTCGGCACCTTGTTCGCGGCTCAGTGGCTGGGGTTTGCGGAGCTGGATCGCGTCCAGCGAGATCAAATCGATAATCCATGGGCCACGGACACATTGGTTGCAGCGATGAAAAGCGAATCGGCACTACTGTTCCATTCGCTTGTACAGAGAAACGCCTCGATCGATCGCCTGCTGGACGCGGATTTCACGTTCGTCAACGAAGAACTGGCAAACCATTATCGTATTGAAGCTGTGAGCGGTTCGGAGATGCGAGAAGTGAGCTTGCGTGAAACCCCACGGCGTGGAGTTCTTGGTCATGGCAGCATCCTCGCCACGACGTCTCTGCCACGGCGCACAAGTCCCGTCATGCGCGGCAACTGGATTCTTACGACGCTGCTCGGAACGCCAACGCCGCCACCGCCACCGAACGCCAGCGAGTTCAATGAACGTTTAGCTGAAAACGAACGCCTCTCACAAAGAAAAAAGCTGGAATTACACCGCACCAATCCGAATTGTTACGCATGCCACAGCCAGATCGATCCTCTGGGATTCGCACTGGAAGAGTTCGAGTGGTTCGGCAGATATCGCCCCGAGCGACGTGGCAGGCCCGTTGATTCCGTCGGCAAGCTCCCGGATGGAACTTCGTTTCGCGGTCTTACGGGGCTGTCGAGGACGTTGGTGAGCGAGCGCAGCAGTGACTTGGCAGAACAGTTAACTCGCAAGATGTTGGCGTATGCACTCGGAAGGCAATTAGAATACTACGACGAAGCGACTGTGAGGGAATTAACGATGGAGTTAGAAGCAGACGGCCGCAAGCTGCAAACGTTGATCCACGCGATCGTACGCAGCGATTCGTTTCAGAAAAAACAGTGAGCGTGGTAGTAATTGAGCGCAGAACAGGAAACCCAATGACTAAAAGATGGCATATCTCCCGACGGACGATGCTTCGAGGGCTGGGCGCTGCGGTGTCGCTTCCACTCCTGGATGTGATGTCGGCAACCGCCCTTCTGGCTACGGAAGTCGAGCGGCCTCCGATGCGACTCGCCTATCTGTACATTCCAAACGGAGTCGCGGAAGGAGCCTGGCAACCGGAGCAGGTGGATGATCGGGGACGATTGTTGAAACTGAATCGTTGGATGTCATCGCTGGAACCCTATCGAGATAGCTTGACGGTGTTCCGCAACTTGTGGACGCCTCGCGGAAACGGCCACATTGCCGGGACGGCGACGTGGCTTACGGGAGGTTCCTTCGACGGGGAAAAACTCGACGCGGGCGGAGCCTCCGTCGACCAGATCGCCGCACGCCATTTTCAAAATCAAACTCTACTGCCGTCGCTCGAACTGTCGTCACGAGGCGAAGGGATTTTTACCAGCAGTCTGCCACGAAATTCGATTTCATGGGTAGATGCCTCCACACCTGCTCCGCGAGATATCGAACCGCGAGCCGTCTTTGATCGAATGTTTCGCGCGGGTGAATCAGGCTTGGGCAGTCGCAGCGTCACGGATCTTGTGCTGGATGATGCCAGGCGCTTGAAGCGTCGCGTGAGTACTGACGATCGAAAGAAGATCGACGAATATCTGGATTCCGTCCACGCCATCGAGAAACGAATCGCCTTTGCGGAAAAGCAAAAACTTCGGGCCAGTCAAACGCCCCGACTAATGGAGTCACTTGTTCGCCCAGGTGCTGGCGTCCCCGATGATCACGGCGAGTACATGCGGACGATGATGGACATGATCGCTCTCGCATTTTGGGCTGACGCGACGCGTGTTTGCACATTCATGATGGATCATGGACAGAGCAATCGTTACTTCAACTTTATTGATGGAGTCAACGGCACATGGCATGCGTTGTCTCACTGGAAAGACATCAGTGGCAGAACGGAAGATGACGACGGCAAGACTTCGTGGTCATCGCGAGACGAGAAACGGACGATGTATAACCGCGTCACGGCATGGCACACGGAGCAGGTTGCCTACCTTCTTGGGCGTCTAAAAAGTATCAAGAACCAACACGGATCGTTGCTCGACCAGACAATGGTTGTCTATGGATCAAGCATTTCCGATGGCCACGAGCATGGGGAGAAAGATCTCCCGGTGCTGTTGGCCGGTGGCGGAGGTTCAATTAGACAAGGTCGGCGACTTGGTGATCGAAAGGACACATCGATGTCCGAACTTCATCTGGCAATGCTTCAACATTTGGGTGTACCTATGGAACAGTTCGCCGAAAGTCGTTCGCCTCTGGTGTTGGGTAGCAGTTAGAATCGGCACCGAGCCTATTCCTTACGCACTGCCCCGTCATTCCTGGTTCTTGCAATCATGACCTTAAAGCTTTGCACGATTCTCATTTTCAGCAGTATGCTGAGCGCGCCCGGTTTCCTGGAGGGTGCTGAACCGGAACGTGACATCGAGTACGACACGAAGCATGAGCGAGACGTACTTGACTTCTGGCCTGCTCTGACGAGAGGAGAACCTGCCCCAGTTCTGGTCTGGTTCCACCCTGGTGGGTTTCGAGATGGCGACAAAAGCCAGCTGCAGAAGAACCGAAGCGAAATGCTCCAGGCCTACCGAAATGCAGGCTACGCGGTCGTGTCTTGTAACTATCCCTTTCTCAGTGACGACATCGACCATCTTGAGATCGTCAAACATTGCGCTAGGGCCGTGCAATTTGTCCGTTCAAAGGCGAAGGATTGGAACATTGACCCTGCAAGGCTGTGTTGCTGTGGAGTTTCAGCCGGAGCTCTCATCAGCGAGTTCTTGGCCTACCACGACGACTTCGCAGATCCTTCGGCCAAAGACGCGATCAGCCAGCAAAGTTCCCGCCCCGCCGTCGTGATGAGCATCATGCAACCGTTAGGGACCAAGGAGTTCATCACGCCTTTCATGGACAAAGGTGAAGCACCGATATTCATCTATTCGAATGCCAAACCGAGCGATCGAATTCATCCTCCGTGGGCAGCGATCATGTTGCGAGACAGGGCACAGGAAATTGGCATCCCGTGCGCTGCATTCGGTGGAGGACGCAACAAACTTCCTGCGGTTGAGGAAGGAAAGACGTGGCTGGAACTCCAGTTGGAGTTCTGCCAGAAGCATCTCGGTAGGGATCAATAATTGCTGTCGTGGATCTATTTCTTGGGCTCGGCAATCCGTGCTCCGGGCGCGGGCTTTGAATTTGCCGTCTTGAGATAGGGCATCTTGGCGTCGACTTCCTCGCGCCAGGCATGGAGCCTCTCATGCAGTTTTCGAGCAATCTCGGGATGCGACTCCGCAAGGTCGTTCTGTTCGCCGATATCCTCTTCGAGATCGAACAGTTGCACTGTACGTATTTCGTAGTATTCAAGTAGTTTGTATCGTCCCCAACGAATGGCTCCACCTGGACTCTGGAAGCCATGATTGCTGTAGTGAGGAAAGTGCCAATAGATCGGCCCACGATCATAGCCTTCGGCTTTCAGAGCAGGGACAAAACTTTGGCCGTCGAGATGTTGCTCAGGCACAGCGGGCAAGTTCAACATGTCCAGCAGGGTCGGGTAGTAATCCGTTCCCATGACGATCGCTTGTGAAGTCGAGTTCGGTTGGATTTCTCCGGGCCAGTGGACAATTAACGGCACTCGAATTCCGCCTTCGTAGTTCCAGCCTTTGGCCCCGCGCAGCGGTAGGTTCGAGCTTGCAAAATGCGAGTTCAGCATCTCTCGGGGATGATTGATGCCACGATACTGATTCGAGGCTGCCATACCGCCGTTGTCGGACGTGAAGATAATGATCGTGTTCTTTTCCAGGCCGAGTTCTTTTAGCTTCGCGCGGATTCGACCGAGACTTTCGTCCGTCGCCTCAACCATCGCAGCAAATTCGACGTTGTCTTGCTTCTGCTTCACCCACCACACGCGCTCGTTTTGGTGCAATGCGCTGTCGTCGTTTGCTTCCAGGGCTTTGAGTATTTCCTCCGAGATCGCGGGGCCGTCCGGGTTCGGTTCGAGGATGTAATCGGGGCCTTGCTGATGCGGCATCGTGGTAAGTTTCTGCTCGTACTTTAGAACCAGATCCTTGCGCCCCTGGATCGGGTCGTGGACAGAAAAGTGTTCAAGGTGCACGAAGAATGGCCGATCTTTGTTCCGTTGAATGAAATCAATGGCCGCATCGGTCAGCTTATCGGTGTAGTAGTCGCCTTCATTTGCAGGCAGCGATTCTGTATATGCTGGCGAGAACGGATGATAGTAGGATCGAACCCAGCCCGTGATGGCTTCATCAAAGCCGTAGGTCGTTGGGTCTTTGTTCAAATGTGCTTTGCCATAATTCGCGGTCGCATAGCCGTGCTGGTGCAATGTCTCTGCCAGTGTTTGCTCTTCATCAGGCAGAGCGGTGAGCTTTACTCCGTGATGCAACTTCTCATAATCGCGTTCAGGTCGCCCGCCCAGCCACTCGGTCAGATTCGTACGCGCCGGATACTTCCCAGTCAGGATACTCGCGCGACTCGGCGAGCAAACGTGGCATGTCGAGTAGGCATTCTCAAATAGCATGCCATCGCTTGCCAACTGGTCAATCGCCGGAGTTTCATAGAACTGGCTGCCGTAGCATCCCACGTCCCGCCAGCCAAGATCGTCGACAAGAAAGAAGATCACATTGTTTTTTCGCTGCGCGTGCGCCTCAGTGCAGGATATCGAATAAAGAAGTGCACAAAACGCAAGCATCAGGGAGTTTTTCCAGCTACTCATCGTTTGTATCTCAACAGTAAAAACTTTTTCAGATCTTCAATTGTGGATGCGCATTGCGAGAGAATTGTCTCAGTTAGGAATTGATTCATCAATGTTCCATCGCCGAGGGATCGGAAGGGCAGAGGTTACTGGAATGCGGGGCTCAGGATGACTTCACGGATCAGTGTGCGGAGCTTGTAGTCATCGTTGGTTGTCCGCTGAAGAATTGTGTCGACGACAAGAGTATCTCTGAGGTGCAGTTCCCGCCCAAGGGCAAAACGAAGGAGGTGAGCAGTGAATGCTTCGGCGAAACGCCGTTTTTCGTTCACTAGCGAGGCTTTGAACTCCACCACGTTGTCAAACTCATATTTTCGCAAGAGCATGCCGGTGACGTCGACGTCTCGGCCATTCTCGTATGTCTCTCGCCAGCGGCCGGTGATGTCGTAGTTCTCCAGGGCAAACCCGAGTGGATCGAGTTTGGAGTGACAGCCGGCACAGGACGGGTTCTGGCGATGTGCGGCGAACCGCTCTCGAATCGTGAGACCTTGATCGCCAGCCTCTTCATTCAGCGGGGGAACGTCATTAGGGGGTGGAG
>JADHNX010000208.1 GCA_016779365.1 Planctomycetaceae bacterium | reverse complement strand
TCTCCTCGCGCGGGGTTGTAGATCACTCCGCAAACCGGCTGGCCATGCTGGTAGTGACCGATCGAAACCGCGAAGTGCGGAATGTCGTGGGCGAAGTTGGTTGTGCCGTCGAGCGGATCGATCACCCACAACGACTCGGCATCTGTGTCGAGCGTCTCTGCCGCTTCGCTTTGCCCTTCTTCGCCGAGAATCACGTGATCGGGAAAGGTTGCTCGGATGACGTCGATAATGGCACGTTCGGATTCAACGTCGGCATCAGAGACGAAGTCGCAATCCTGTTTCGTCCGCATTTCGATCCCTTGCCGAAAGTACCTGGCAAGAATATCCCCACCCGCCTGTGCCGCCTGTCGAGCGACTTCGAGTTCACGCATTGCTTTATTTATCCCCGTCGTGAATGAATTTTTCCTCGTCGAAAAGGAGTCTTGTTCTACTTTGCCGCCTGATTCTTGCGAGCTGCCCCATTACTTTTTCTCGGAGTTTGCGTTTGCCGCTTGCCGTGATCGTAAGGGGCTTCCTTCGCGTGGCTTTTCGGCAGCCACTGAGCCAGCTCTTTTCGTACGCTGGCGAATTCGGGTTTTCCGGCGAGGTTCGTCCATTCCATCGGGTCGTTGTCGTGGTCGTACAGTTCTTCGCTGCCGTCTTTGTAGCGGATGAGTCGCCAGCGTTCGGTTCGGACGGCGTCGTTGTTAATGCCGTGCGAGGTGACGGCGGGGTGGTTCCATTCCTGTTCCGGGTTCTTCAACAGGGGGACGACGCTTTCGCCGTCCAGGTGATCGCCGACAGGAAGTCCGCACAGTTCGCTCAACGTTGGATACACGTCGACAAAGTCCACGGTTCGACCGCACTTTGTTCCAGCGGTGGTGACTCCGGGGGCGATGATCATCAGCGGAGCGCGACAGGCTTCTTCCCACAGCGAAAACTTTCGCCAGTGATGCTTTTCGCCGAGGTGCCAGCCGTGATCGCCCCAAAGCACGATGATTGTGTTCTTTGCATGTTCGCTCTCGTCGAGTCCGCGAATCAGCCGCCCGACCTGTTCGTCGGCAAAGCGAACACTCGCCAGATAAGCCTGCACCGCGTGTCGCCAGTTGTCTGATTTGAGAATGTTGGCGTGGTCGCCGTTTGGACCTGCCATCTTCACACCGGCTGGCGAGAGATCATCGAGATCAGATTCCAGGACTTCCGGCAGCGTGACTTTGTCGTGAGGAAACAGGTCGTAATATTTTCGCGGAACCTGCCAGGGCATGTGTGGTCGGTAAATTCCGCAGGCGAGAAAGAACGGTTTGTCGTGCTTCCTGTCGAGATAGTCGATCGCGTAGTCGACCATTTTGTAGTCGTTCATTTCGGAGTCTTCGTTGTCGAGCACTCCCCAGACGATGCCGCCTGCTTTGCTGTGAGGATCCTTCAGCACTGCTTGAGTCGGTTTCGGATCGCCGCCTTTCTTCAGGTACCGATTCCACGAAGTGTCGTCGTCGTAGGCACCGTGGAAAATCTTTCCGCAGCCTGTGGCGTCGTACCCATGCTGCATGAAATGCTGAGGCAGCGTGACGACATCCTTGAGCACCGGCTTCCACGGCTGAGGGTTCACGTAGATGCCAGTCGTCGATGGTCGCAGTCCGGTCATCATGGCGACTCGCGAAGGGTTGCAGGCCGGCGCCGAGCAGTACGAACGAGTAAACAGACAACCGCGTTTCGCCAGAGCATCGATATTCGGAGACGAACCGTTCGGGTGCCCGCCCAGGCAACCGATCCAGTCGTTCAAATCGTCGACCGCGATGAACAGCACGTTCGGTCTTTCGGCACCGTCGACGATCGTTTGCAGACCGATTGGATAAAACAGAGCGAACAGGATCAACGAGAAACGTGACATCGGGCAAGCCTCGCGGAAACAGAATTCTCAAACAAACGACGGGTGAGGATGATTCCCGATTGGGAATCAGGTATCAAGGACAACTGTCGGTGCCGTTTCTGATCGCGACGGCAAGTAGTTCGAAGGTTGATCAGAGAAATCGGGAGCCTGGCATGGCTGATGAACAATTTCGGAAGCACTTGTTGGAAAGTCTCGGTGGCGACTGGCCGGAGCCAACCACACTGTTCTCAACGAGCCAGGAAACAGTTTCTGAAAACAGATTCTGAAAGAAGAGACCATGAGCCGACGCGATTGCACTCCTGTTTTTTTGACGGTTCTGCTGTTGGGTATGCTCAACGGTGAAACGTCTGCCGGAAAGAACTGGCCGCAGCTCCAGGGAAACGCTCAACGTTCCGGAGACGTTGCAGATGAAGCCTTGTCCGAGACGCTCGGCCTTGCTGCGTCGTTCGCCTTGTCCGACGGAATTTATGCATCACCAGTTGTCAGCGACGGAACGGTGTACGTCATTGACGGTTCGGGGACCGTTTTTGCCTTCAACGTCGATTCGCTGAAAGTGAAGTGGAAGTTTGCAACGAAGGGCGGGCCGGGAAACTGCAACAACGTCGCTGCTCCGGCAGTGGTCGGGAGTTATCTGCATGTCGGCACAACAGCCGGCTACTACTACGTGCTGGATCTGGAGACCGGCAGCGTCGTCAAGCAGATCGATCTTCAGGAGCCTGTGTTTTCCGCTCCGGCTGTCGGGAAAGACCGTGTTTATGTGGCGACGCTGGGGGCGAGAGTCTTCGCGTTACAGCCCGATGGAACTGTCGTCTGGACGTGGGACTTTGTGAAAGAAGTCGTCGACTTCGCCGGGAATCGCTGGAGCGGTGCGGACTGGCTCGCTCATCGGAAAGATCGAGTCACCTGGCGGGATCACTTTGTCTGCTCTCGCGACATCTGCCTGGTCGGAAACACGGTCGTCATGCCGGCAGGTGGAAGAACGGTCTTTATCGAAGACACGGGAGACTCGCCGGCGCTGCGAAACGTCGGGATCATCCCTGCGTATGCGGGCTCTGAATACCCGGCAACATTCGGTCAAAGTGCCGACTCGAATGGCAATGTCTACGTGCAATGGCATCGTCGAGACAATGCTGGTCGTGTCGAGAAACTGCGGCTCGACGGGAACGAGTTGACGACGGACTTCGTTAAGGGAACGGAAACGTCGATTCGCATTCCGGGACTGCTGAGCTTTTCATCGGTCAGTATCCGGAATGGTGACGTTTACCGGGTTCGCCCCGAGCAGGGCAAAGGACTTTGTCGGCACTTGCCGGAGAATGCTGAGCCGGAAGTTCTGTCGCCTGCCGGCGCAATCTGTCCTCCGGTCCTGACAAAGCAGCACGCTGTTTACGGAGGTCTCGACGGAAATCTGTACGTCGTAACGCTGGGCAAAGGATCGATGATCCGGTCTCTGGCAACCGGCTTTGGAGCCCCGATCAGTGCTCCGGTCGCGGTGGCTGACGGGCGGGTTTTCGTTGGTTCGGAGGACGGATATCTCTACATCTTTGCAAAAGACGGCGACGCTAAGTTGCCAACTCAGGATCTGAATGTCTGGAAAGTTCGCAATCCGCTGACTGGTCCAATGGCTGACGGAAAATTTGACTGGTACACCAACTACGGAGACTTCAGCGGGACCAACGCCAACGATCAGGGACTGACCACTCCGTTGAGAATGCGTTGGGCCAGGCGGCTGGAAGGGACGGTCAAGCATCTTCCTGTTTGCGGCGGCGGGCGACTTTACACGCACACAGCAGAGGGGCAGATCATCGCCGTGGAGCAGGACACCGGGCGGATTCTCTGGCGACGTTATTGGCCCGATGTTTATCTGTCGTTCACGTCGCCGCTTTATCTCAATGAGAAGCTGCTCGTGCCGCAGGCAGGGATTCGGCAATCACGGATGCGATGCCTCGACGCGGCGACCGGCCAGCTTCTCTGGGAAGCTCCTTTCACCGGTTCGCCCAGTTGGAGTCGGCAGTTTCCGCCGGTCGCTCATGGCAACATCGCGATCTACGCATCGGGGACCGGCGAGTACGCAGCTCAGGGATCCGAAAAGCCGTTTACCTTCGGTGGAACTCCGGTTGACTTCGGCGGACGCGAAGTCATGAGTTTTATCTACTCGAATGACAATCCGTTCTACCCAAAAGATCATCGACCACGTCTGTGGGCCTGGGATCTCGACACGGGCAAGGTGGTCTGGGAGAAAGACTTTTCTGAGTACGGTCGAGGCGGCAACGACTGCGGCATCTGCATGCTCGACGGAAAACTGTACTACTCGACCTTCTTTGGTTACGCCTCCAGCCAGCGGAAACGGCGAGGGCTCCCGGAAGAAAACAACGGTCTGACTGCGTGCCTCGATCCGGCCACTGGAGACGTCGTCTGGCTCACCACGAAGTATTACCTCACGTCAAAATGCACGCTCAGTTCACGCGACGGGCGAATCTACATCGGTGGCTACAACCGCGCGAAGGAAGGCACTGACGAACGGTTCGTCTGGTGCCTGGACGCCAAAGATGGATCGCTGGTCTGGCAGTCCGATGCCGTGACATCCGCACTGAATGTCGTCACGGTCGGAGAACGTTTCATCTTCTCAAACGCGCTGCGTGGCAAAGGGAACGTCTTCGACCGGGAATCCGGAAAAGTCGTCAGCAGCATTGGCCATAACTATGCGTGCTGCCGGTTCACGCTTTCTGAACCGTTCGTCCTGGGAGCCAACATGGACATGATCGACCTGTCAAAGAACGGCGAGCTGGTTTCGACGGGCCCGGCGATCGACTCGCGCGAGTGCCTCGGCGCGGTCGTGTCGAACGGTCGAATCTTCTACACCTCTCAGGCCAGTGGTTTTGTCGTTTCTCAAACCTACGGCGAGGCATCAAAAAGCCTTCCGGCCGTCTGGGAAAGACAACCAGCCGACTGACTGTCTGTTGAAAACGTGTGCCGCTGGATTTGCCAGTGCTTTCCAGGATCCGGCTGGCGGACAATTCCCCGCTGGCAGAGCAAGTGGCACTCGTCGACTCAGGATTTCTACTGTTTTCAATGGGTCGACAAGCCGCCGTCGCGATGGCTGCCGGCTTGCGGAATATGAAATACGAAACGGAACGGACGAGATTCGATGGCTGCTGACTGGGAATTCTGGATCGACGTGGGCGGCACATTTACCGACTGCATTTATCGTCAACCGGATAATTCTGTGTCGACGCTGAAGGTGCTCAGCTCGGGGATCACCAAAGGCATCGTCGAGGAAACTTCTGGCAGCGACCGCTTTGTCGATCTCGGGCGAGTCGGCGATCCTGACGGATTCTGGAAGGGTTACACGATTCGTTTTCTGGACGATTCCGGACGAGTCGTTCACTCGGCGCGCGTCCGCCGGTCGCAATGCGCGAACGGACTTCTGGGCGTTGACCAAATGCTTCCGCCGCAGGTGACACCGGGGACTCGCTACGAACTTGGTGGCGGCGAGGAAGCGCCGATCCTGGCCATTCGTCGAGCCATGAGTTTGTCGCTTGAGGAAACCGTTCCGCGCGTTTCGGTTCGGCTTGGAACGACGCGCGGCACCAACGCGCTGCTGACTCGGACGGGCGCACGAACAGCTTTCATCACGACCAAAGGATTTCGCGATGTTCTGCTGATCGGAAATCAGGATCGTCCACGATTGTTTGATCTGGCAATTCAAAAACCCGAGCCTCTGTTCGAACAGACTGTCGAGATTGACGAGCGAATGGATGCCGAAGGGAACGTCCTGAAAGCACCGAACGAAGACGAAGTTCGAAACTGTCTGAAACAGCTTCACGACAGCGGCGTTGAATCCGTCGCGATTTGCCTGTTGCACGCGTTTGCGAACAGTGAGCATGAGCAGGTCGTCGAAAAGATTGCTCGCGAGATCGGTTTCACAGAAATCAGCACGTCGAGTCGTTTGTCGCCGCTGATTCGGATCGTCTCACGCGGGGACACGACCGTTGCGGATGCGTATCTCAACCCGATCCTGCGCGACTACGTGGAACGACTCCGTAAATCACTGAGCGACAGCTCACTCCGAATGATGACTTCGGCGGGCGGGCTGGTAGACGCCGACCACTTTGTCGGAAAAGACAGCATCCTGTCCGGCCCTGCCGGTGGCGTTATCGGGTTTTCGCGAGTTGCCCGACAGGCTGGATTCGCAAAGTCACTTGGCTTCGACATGGGTGGGACAAGTACCGACGTCTCCCGCTTCGACGGTCAGTACGAGCTGGAGTTTGAGACTCAGAAGGCGGGGGTCCGAATTGTTGCGCCGATGCTGGCGATCGAGACGGTTGCTGCCGGTGGAGGCAGCGTGTGCGGATTCGACGGCGTTCGGTTGTTTGTCGGTCCGCAAAGTGCCGGAGCTGATCCGGGCCCGGCGTGCTACGGGCGGGGTGGCCCGTTGACGGTCACTGATATCAACGTGTTTCTTGGCAGAGTGCTGCCGCAGCACTTTCCGTTTCCGTTGGACGTGGCAGCGGTCGAGACTCGACTGAAACAGCTTTGCGCTGAAATTGCGGATTCGCCGCTGGGAACAAAGTACGAACCCGTTGAGCTGGCCGAAGGGTTTCGAAAAATCGCCAACGCAAACATGGTGCGAGCACTGCGGCGAATTTCTGTCGCCAAAGGGTACGATCCTGCGGAGTACGCTCTGGTCAGCTTTGGAGGCGCGGGTTCGCAACACGCCTGCGCGATGGCTCGCGAGCTGGGTATCAGGGACGTTCTCATTCACCCCTTTGCGGGAATTCTCAGCGCCTACGGAATCGGGTTGGCTGACGTTCGGCGATTCTCGGAACGGTCGATTCTGACAACGTGGCACGGGAGTGAGTTGCCGGAATCGGTTGTTGATTGTTTTTCGGAACTGGCTGCTGCAGCGCGACTGGAAGTCGAATCGGAAGGCATTCCGAATGAGCGAATCTCGGAGCCGCAGCGAAGTCTCGATTTGCGTTATCTGGGTGTCGAGTCATCGATCAACGTGGCCGAGCCGGCGAATGGAAACTGGCGGGAAGCCTATGAATCGCTCCATCGGGCTCGGTATGGGTATTGTCATTCCGGGCGAGATTTAGAAATCGTGGCTGCTCGTGTCGAAGTGGTGGGGACGATGCCGGATCCTCCTGACACTCCGCAGTTACTCGTTGATCGAGTTCCGGTCCCGACGGAATTCTCGACGGCTCATTTTGACGGGGCGGCTGTCGTCGTGCCCGTATACACGCGGGAGCAACTTCAGCCGGGTGATCACTTCACGGGCCCGGCGATCGTTTGCGAGCCGACGTCGACGGTCGTCATCGAGCCTGGGTTTTCAGCAACGATACTCAGTCGTGGCGAGATTGTGATTTCGGACGTCGATGCAACAGTCTCGAAATCAAATGGCGTCACAGGTCGCGCTGCCGAATACCAGTCTGAAGACATCGACCCCGTCACGCTGGAAATTTTCAACAACCTTTTCGCGGCGATCGCCGAACAGATGGGCGTCACGCTTCAGATGACGTCGTTTTCGACCAACGTTAAAGAGCGACTCGATTTCAGTTGTGCGATCTTTACGCCGACTGGCGATCTGGTAGTCAATGCTCCACACATTCCCGTCCATCTTGGAGCGATGAGCGAAACGGTCAAACGGTTGCTCGCCGATGTGACTGACCTCGCACCCGGAGATGTTTATGTCACCAACGATCCATTCCGAGGCGGCTCGCACCTGCCCGACGTCACTGTCATTACGCCGGTTCACGACGAGCAGACTGGTGAGTTGATCTTTCTAACCGCCAGCCGGGCTCACCATTCGGAGATCGGCGGGATCGTGCCGGGAAGTATGCCGCCGTTTTCGAAATCGCTGGCCGACGAGGGAGTTCTGATTCGGTGTTTCAAGCTGGTGGACGGCGGCGTGTCGCGGGAAGAAGAGCTGCGGCAGTTACTTTTGTCAGGCGAATGGCCGAGTCGATCTGTCGAGAACAACATTTCGGACGTGTCGGCTCAGGTCGCCGCGAACGGTTCGGGAGTTCGACAACTGAGGGAGCTGGTTGATCGACACTCGCTGAGTCTGGTCCGAGCCTGCATGGAGCGAATTCAGCAGGCGGCCAGCGAAAAGATGAGAATGTCGCTGGCGAGAATTCCGGACGGAGAGTATTCGCGAGTCGATCATCTGGATGATGGTTCTCCCATCGCGGTTCA
>JADHNX010000207.1 GCA_016779365.1 Planctomycetaceae bacterium | reverse complement strand
CTGGCTGGAGTTGGATCGTTGGTTGAATGTGTTGTGTTCAAGGATTTCTCTGGCGATCAGGCGATCGTCAAATGGCAGACGTTCTTTTCCGACGACCTGATCAGACTCGTGGCCTTTGCCGGCGATCAGAACGCAGTCGCCCGGTTGTGCCTCAGCGAGTGCAAATTCGATGGCTCGGTATCGGTCGGGTTCGATGTGAAAATTCGAGTAGCCATGCGGAAAACCGGCGACGACTTCTTCAATGATGCCCTGCGGTTCTTCGGTGCGAGGGTTGTCGCTGGTAACGATGGCGAAGTCGGCGCTCGCCGCTGCTTTGCCAAGCAGCGGTCGTTTGGAACGATCACGATCACCGCCGGCTCCGAAGACGCAGAGGATCCGGCCAGTGGTGAGTGTCGACAGGCTGTCGATGACTCGTTGCAAAGCGTCGTCGGTGTGAGCGTAGTCGACGAACACGGAAAAGGGTTGTCCGCAGTTGATTCTCTCAAGTCGGCCAGGAATGAAGATCAGGCGTTCGAGTCCTCGCTGCACGTCGGCGAGCGATGCTCCCAGGTGGAGCGCGGCGGCGGCGGCTCCCAGACTGTTGAGAACGTTATGGCGACCAGGCAGGGCGATCGAAATTTCTATTTCGTGAGCTGTTTCAACGTTGTCGGCTGCTTCTGCGTTGCCAGCGAGCCGGGATGTCGAAAGGCGGAATAAAGAACCGTTGGCGTTTTCGTCAAGAATTTCAGCTCGTACATCGGCATTCTGAGTGGTTGAAAAAGTTACCACCTGGTGGCCGCCAGCTTTAGCTTTATCACAGAGCCGGGCGCTGCCGGGATCGTCCAGGTTAATCGCGACTATTCCGCCAGGCACGACGTAGTCGAGAATCTTTGCTTTGGCGGCGAGGTAGATTTCGAAGTTCGAGTGGTAGTCGAAGTGGTCCTGCGTCACGTTGGTGATGATGGCTGCGGCCAGCGGTGTGCCGGCGATCCGGTTTTGCGAGAGTGCGTGGCTGGACAATTCGATCGCCGCGTGTCGACAGCCGTTTTCGATCATCCGGCGAAACCAGCGAAACACGCTGCGCGGATCAGGAGTCGTCAAGCTTGCCGGCGAAGTGACTTTTCCGTCGGAGTACTCGATCGTGCCCAGCAGGCCGCATGGTCGATTGGAAGCGTTGAGGATTGAACGAAGCATCCAGGCGGATGTCGTTTTTCCGTTCGTGCCCGTGATCCCTGCGATTTTGAGTCTGGACGTCGGTTTGCCGCTGACAGCGTTGCAGATGCGGGCGTAGGCGGCTCGAACGTCTGGAACGATGCATTGCGGAGCGGAGATGTGCGGCAAAGGGCGGTCGGTCAGCACGGCCGAGCAGCCGTTGGCAACCGCGTCAGCAGCAAAGTCTCGACCGTCGAATTTCGTTCCGCGGATCGCTGCAAATACGGAGTCTTCCGTCGCCAGCCGACTGTCGTCGGTGGCATCGTTGACGATCACGTCGCCGCAACCCACAAAGCTGGCGCCCGGCAAAAGCCGTCGCAGGCTGACAGGACTGGGCAGATCGGGAAGCGATAGAGGCATTCGGGCGGACCTCCATGTCCGCTGAATCCTGAGCGACAGTCGGCGTCGTCAGATGCTGAAAAACGTTCGAATCCCGTATGGGAACTGGCTGAGCAGCACGGCGACGTCATTCTTCCCTGAACACAGTCACCGGAATTTGCAGCAGCGCGGAGATTCTGCTGATTCGGCTGTTCCGGTCAAGACAAGATCACGCCGCTTGCCCACCGAGAGCTGCTGATCCTTCGAGGCCAACCGAAACGGGCAGTTGCTCGTAGATGCAGACAGCCGTTTCGGAAAGACGGCGTCAATGGTTAGACTTCGCAGCGAACCGGTTTGGTTTTCAACTTGCTCCCGCCTACTGACTTTCAGGCAGCCTGGTGTCTGGTGACGGGCTGCTGACCGGAAGTTTGCCCGTACGAAAAACTGAATGGCCGCCAACGAACATCCAGCCTGGTACGCGACTGCGGCCGAATTCGCTCACGAGCGGACAGCGGGACGGGACGTCGTGCCCGGAGTGTCGGGGCGACCGATCGGTGCAAACGCTGCATTGCCGGCAAACGCTGAATTGCCGAAAGCGTCACCCGCTGAGACCGGTTTCCTGCGGCAGGTGATTGAGGCACTGGCTTGCCTCGCCGTGGCTGTCATCGTGTTTCGGGCGTTCCTGCTCGAAGGGTACATCATCTCGACGGGCTCGATGGCTCCATCGCTGCTGGGCTATCACAAGCAGGTGGTCTGTCCGGACTGCAAATTCGAGTTCGCTTTCGGCGTGGCTTTTGATCGACCGACGATGGCTTCGTCACAGCTCGCGACGTGTCCGAACTGTGGGCAGGGGGCGATCGACCTGTCGAAGGTTCCGCGCAACGATGGAGACCAGTTGCTGGTCAGCAAGTACGCGTACCTTTTCAACGATCCGAATCGCTGGGAAGTCGTCGTCTTCCTGAACCCGAACAATCCGAATCAGGCTTACGTTAAAAGAGTTGTCGGTTTGCCTGGTGAGACGGTCTACGTCCGAGATGGCGATGTCTATATCGACGGTCGGCTGATGCGAAAGTCGATGGCCGAGCAGCGGGCGATTCGCATTCCCGTCTTCGATCAGAAGTTTCAGGCGAGCGATGTCACCTGGATTCCTCGCTGGCTGAGCGATCCGGAATGGTCAAGCGGGGATTCGGTCTTTGCGTTCAACGGTGCTCGTGGCGTCAGGGATGCTCGCGGTGGCGGACGAGTTGGCTCTAACGATGATTTCCCTTCGAACGGGCAGGCGAGTGAGCAACGCAGCCTGGCCTGGGTTCGGTACTTTCACTGGCCAAGGCTGTCGCCTTATTCCTCGCAGCGAGACCGAGGCACGATCGAGAAACTCCAGCCAAGCGTCATCTCTGACGATTACGGCTACAACCAGCCGGGCGGGATTTCCGAGCGATACCGCGTGAACGACCTGATGCTGGCAGTAGAGCTGGACTTCTCGCGACGCAAGACCCTGGCAGGTATCGGAGGCAGTGACGAAGTCGACGGGGGAGAAGTCACCGGTGCTTCTGTGGGCGAGCGAGACGAATTTGTTGCTCGTCTCAGCTGCCGAAAGAAGCAGATCATCTGTCGCGTTGACGCTGCTTCCAGAATGCTGGAGTTGTGGATTGTCGGATCATCTGCCGGTGAAGCGGATCGAATCCTCGCTGAAGGCCGGCCTGCGGACGCGACTGTTCAACTCACGGAAGAGTGGTTCAGCAAGGCCCTCGATCTCGAACTGTCGTCCTTCGATCGGCAGGCGACGGTTGCGGTCAACGGCGTCGAACTGGCCGCTTTGCCGCTGGATGATGGCCTTCGAGACGTGCCGGATGGAACATGGTCCGAGAGCCCCGAAGGCGACCTTTCAAAGATTACGGTTGCCGGTTACGCATCGAACGAAACCCTGTTTGCCTCAGAGCGGCAACCGCTTGGTGGTCGAAGTTCAAACAGCGACGCTGGCGTTGAGCAGGCAGCCTGGACCGGTGGCGTGAATAATTCGGAAGCAGAGTTTTCTCAGGATATCGAGGACGCAGGCTGGAGTCGTTCATCGGACGAAAGTCTCAGTCCCGTTGCCTTCGGTGCTCGTGGTGGCTCGGTGAGTGTCAGCTCCGTGAAACTGTATCGCGACGTGCATTACACAACGGACAATCAACGACACGCGACGGAACGACCATTGAAACTCGGCAATGATGAGTTCTTCTTTCTGGGAGACAACAGTCCGGTCTCGCTGGACAGTCGCGGTTGGGTGAGTCCTGTCGTGCCGCGGCGACTGCTTGTCGGGAAACCGCTGGTTGTTCATCTCCCGTCTCAACCCGGTCGAATCAAAATCGGCAGCACTGTTAAGTACATCCGGATCCCTGACTTCTCAAAGATCAGGTGCATTCGATAGGGCGTGGGACAAACCGAACAGCATGACGTAAGGCGAAACCGACCAGCATGATGTAGGGTATGACCAGCGCAGCTCAGGCATTCCCTGTCGACCACGAGCAGAAACAGTCCGCAGACACGCTGATTCAGATAAGAAAAAGCATGGCGAAATCAAAAGACAACTCTCCCCGGAAGTTCGATCCGAAGAAAAACGATTCAGCAAAAGCGACCGGTAAGAAGTCGGCTGCTGACAAGGACGGATCGAAGGAAAAAGCGAAGCAGCCGATCAAGCAGGACAGCACTCGCGAAACGATGGAGTCGATCGTTGTCGCCTTTGTGCTGGCGTTTCTGTTTCGAGGCTTTGAGGCGGAAGCCTTCGTGATTCCGACCGGTTCGATGGCGCCGACGCTGTACGGACGCCACAAAGAATCTGACTGTGAACAATGCGGCTACCACATTCTGATCGGAGCCAGCGACGAAATTAACGACGACACTGGCTACTTCAGTTCGGGCAAGCGAATTGAGACTGCCATCTGTCCGAACTGCCGATTCGAGAATGACGTTCGAAACGCGCCGGTGTTCAAGGGCGACCGGATTCTGGTCAATAAGTTTCCGTACGAGTTCAGTGATCCTCAACGGTGGGACGTGCCGGTTTTCAAGTATCCGGAAAAGCCAACGACCAACTACATCAAACGACTTGTCGGGTTGCCGAACGAAACGCTCGTCATCAAACGCGGGAACGTTTTTCGAGTCGAAGATGACCGTACACGAACGATCCTTCGAAAGCCGCCGTCACGTCAGAAGGCGATTCAGATTCCGGTGTTCGATAACAATTTTCAGCCGTTCGCGCTGCATGAAAAAGGATGGCCGAAACGTTGGGCGGCAGTGGAACGTTTGACTGATGATGCTTCGACCGCGAAGGGGAAAGATCAATTGGGCCTTGGACCTGTCGCCGGCTGGACGGAAGCGGCTTCGACCTGGACGGAAGGCGGCGAGTCTGGAAGTTTCTCGATCGAGAAGGCTCGGGCAGGTGAGGGGCTCAAGTGGTTGAGATATCGTCACATTATTCCGAGCAAGGATGACTGGGAAGCGGCGAGCGACGGCCCCTTGAAACCGTCGAATCGCGAATACTTTTTCGACGATGCGGAAGCGATGGGGCCGAGGCCGCAGCTTATTACCGACTTCTGCGGCTACAACACCTACACCGGCGGCAACGGAAGCACGACCGACGATGCTTACTGGGTGGCTGACCTGACGCTGACCTGCGATGTCGAGATCACCGAAGCTGGTGATCAGTCCGAAGTCGTCGTCGAGTTGAACGAAGGGGTTCACAGTTACCGATGTCGCATTGATGTTTCGACCGGCAACGCAAAGCTTGTTTCTGTCAATCGGTTTTCCGGTTCCGGCGAAAGTGAAGATGTCCTCGCAGAAGCAAAGACTGACTTTGTCGGGGCGGGTGACTGGGAAATTCGGTACGCAAACGTCGACAACCGAATCTGCCTTTGGATCGACGATGACCTGGTCGACTTCGGTGAGGCTGCCAGTTATGCCGAGGACGAATCTCAAACGCCGAGTCCCCAGGACGATGATCTGATTCCCGTTGGCATCGCTGTTCGAAACGCAGGGGCCAGGGTCTCGAACCTGCTGATCGAGCGAGACATTTATTACCGAGCCAGCCAGATTGGTAATGACGACGCTGACCGATTTACCTGGTCCGGCGACGATGAACATCCCGAGCCGTACGCACTCCGACGCGTGTTGCACGATCCTGCCGAGTGGTACGAGCTGTACGCAAAGAGAGCTCGCGGATCGAACAACACGGAAGAAGCGAGGTTTGAACTCGGTCCGGACGAATTTCTGATGCTGGGTGATAACTCACCGCGCAGTCAGGACAGCCGCGTCTGGCCGAACGCTCGCGGAGCCGTGCATCGGCATGCCGTCCCTCGGTCGGCTCTGGTGGGTCGAGCGTTTTACATCTATTGGCCGCACGGCGTTCCTTTCATGAACGGCGGCGACGGGTATGCGGTGACTTATCACAAGGAATTCACAGGAAACGGCGTTCGGAAGACCGATTACCCGGATTTTCGAGCCCCGTTTTATCCGAACTTCTCGCGGATGCACCGAATCCGGTAAGCTGCGCCCGCCGTGTCCCGCGATCGGTTGACGCAGTCGATGGTTTATTCGTCAGGGAGGACGAAATGATTCAGACAACAAACGAAGCTGGTTCAACGGGCGACGACACGGTTGCTCAACCCGCGACTCTCCGTCAAGCGGGCAACAAGGTGGGCGAGCAGCGGCTTCTTGAGTGTGTGGGACTCATCAAAGACTATCCCGGAAAACGAGCCGTCGATGGTGTCGATTTTCACGTCATGCCTGGTGAGATTGTTGGCCTGCTCGGGCCGAATGGTGCCGGCAAGACGACGACCTTCCGCATGGCCTGCGGCATGGTGACTCCGACCGAGGGCAAGGTTTATCTTCGAGACACCGACGTTTCGAAGTGGCCGATGTATCGTCGAGCCCGTAACGGCATGGGGTACCTCCCGCAGGATCACAGCATCTTCACTCGGCTGTCGGTCGAGCAGAACATCCATGCCGTGCTGGAGTATCTGCCGCTATCGAAAGGCGAGCGTAACGACAAGGTTGACAGGCTGCTGGAGCAGTTTGGTCTGTCCAGCAAGCGGAAGCAGATTTCGTCGACAATGTCCGGGGGCGAAAAGCGACGGTTGGAAATCGCTCGTTGCCTCGCGACCGATCCCGTTCTGATTCTGCTCGACGAACCGTTCACCGGAATCGACCCGGTGACCATCCACAGCATCCAGGACATCATCGCCGACTTGCGCCTGCAGGGGATCTCGATCCTGCTGACCGACCACCGCGAACGCGAGACACTGACAATCACCGACCGAAACTACATCATCTTTCAGGGAACGGTGCTGGTGAGCGGTGATGCGGAAACGGTCCTCAGCAATCCCGACGCTCAGCAGTGCTACTTCGGCGAACGCTTCGACGCCAGCTCGATCATTCAGTCCCGCGATTCATTCACCAACGGCGACCGCGACGCGGCGTAATTTCATATTCCAGTTTGCGAAGTGCAGTGTCATGTTTTGAAGTCGTTATTCCGGCGCAGGCGGGAAGTCTTCGATTCGACGTTGCAGAACGGCGGCAAACGGTCGGATCCTTTTTCCAGGAACGCTGAAAGCCACTAATCTTCGCTGATTCCTGGCGACTATCAGTGAGGATTAGTGTCTATCAGTTTTCCGGATTCAGTCGTGAAGTGTGGCTCTGGCAGACTGAAAGAGCGAATCATGAAAGGGCGAGTTCTGGTTTGGCTCGCGCCTGCGGATTGGCAACGCCCTTTTCGGCCTGATGGACAAGTTGAGCCATCTCGTACGCGGTGACGTAGTGGTAGCGGAAGTTGGGCCGCTGTCGTGATACGTCGGCCAGAGCCTGATGGAATCGCTGAGTTTCCTCACCCAGCAGCGTGTCGATGTTTCCATCCTTGCAGCCGTGAGTGTGCAGCTTGATGAAGCACCAGTCGGGGCGACCGCCGACGTGAACGCCGCAACGCAGCCATTGTTCGAGCCGTTGCATGGTTGGCGGTCGTCGATGCAGCAGGTCTCCGTTTTCGATACGCGGCATGATGCCACGAGTTCGATTTTGCCAGTCGAGCGTGAGCGGACCCTGGACCATCAGCAACTGCTTCAGCGGTGGAGCGACGCCGAGTGTCGCGGCTGATCCTCGATCATGCGACTTCGGGCGTTTCGCATCGCTGCTTGAGTAATAGATGCTGTTGATAATGCGGGTTTGAGTGAACTCCGGGGCCGACGGCATGGTGAAGTCAGCGTAGCAGCCGGTTTCTCTCAGGATTGTCAGTTCGTCATTGACGCCGCACCAGCGACCGTCCGGTCGAGAGTTGCACAACGCCCAGTTGCCGTGAATGAAGCCGTAGACGATTTCGTTGGTAACCGGGTCTCGTCGAAGCAGACCATGCCGGTGGAACAGCGTTTCGCGAAACGATTCCAGTTTCTCACGAAGCGCGTCTTCGGTGTCGTGGTCATGGTGAAGATGAATTTCGACGTCGCCAAAGCCGGCTTCGCAAAGGTCTTTCAACTGGTCGAGGTATTCCGGGACGAAGTATTCATCCTGCGGGTAGAAGAACGAGTGCTGCGGTGGTCGACCGTTGCTGTCTT
>JADHNX010000206.1 GCA_016779365.1 Planctomycetaceae bacterium | reverse complement strand
CACCGGTCGCATCGCCGACTGCGGGTTCTGGCTGTTTGGCTTCCAGAATTCCAAAGGCTTTCTTCTTGACTTCACGTTCGTCCTCAGGCTTCATCGAGTCCGGGTAAAGCTGCATCTGAATGATGCTCAGTGTTCCGGTCGCCCCAGCAGTCATGTTGATCGACGAAGCGTTGCCGCCGGTCGCAGCGCCCATATTCATGCCGGGATGGTACTGGAAGCCTCCATCGCTGCGCTGAGTCCGGATGTGCCAGATGGCCGCCTTGTCCCAGACTTCCTCGGGAATTTCAACGCTGGCTCTGGATGCAGCCCACAATCCGAGCACGCCATACTGAGCCATACTCGTGTCTCCAACAGTCCTCGCGGGATAGTCCCACGAACCATCAGCCCCCTGTTGAGCAATTATGTAGTCGGAGATGGCTTTAAGCTCGTTGTAGTGAACATCGCCGCCGGCGCTTTCCATCAGCATGGCATCAACACCAGCCTCGTAAATGTGATGTGACCCATCGCTTGGCTTGTAAACTCCGTCAGTGATTCGGGCTTTCACTTCCTCAACGGCCTTGGCGATCTGGGGAAGCGACTTCGATTCCCCAGCAGTCAACAACGCATAAGCCGGAAGAGACCGGTACCCACCGTGAAGATTCAGCTGGGGATCAAGCATTTTTTCCTTAAGAAAGGAAATCGCACGTCCCAATGCCGCATCGAATCTCGGATTGCCAGTCGGGGGCGGTGCCGCTGAAACAGCCTGAGCACCGAAAACAGCCAGAACCACTACGAGACATCGAGCTTGTTTATGAACCATCAGTGTGTTCCAGATCATCTCAGTCGAAAATCGACCACCGAAATGCATGAAAATGACAGACGTTTTCAGAATTTGAGCGACCAACTGTCACTCTTGACGAAACCTAGTCAAGGTAACTACTGAGCAACGAAAATGCGCTGCTTGGCCTGGAAGATTGCGCGTTTCCCATTTCTGATCGTATTCTGTCGATTTCAGGGCTGTCAAACTCCAATCGGACTGGTAAGCGGAGCGGAAGCCGCAAGCGTTCTCAGCAGGCCCTTGATCCAAAAACGTCGTAGCATTGAGACCTGCTGAATTCATTTGAACGATCGAAACTCCCTGATCTGCCTCGCTTCTGGATACAGAGAACATGCAAGACGCCACTCAACCGTTTACCTGCCTGGTCACCGGCGGAGCAGGGTTTATCGGAGCCCACGTTGTGCGCGAACTCCTCGCGACCGACGCAGCCGACAAGGCTTCTATCGTTGTGCTCGATGACCTTTCGGGGGGCTTTACAGAGAACCTTCCGGATGACTCCCGAATCCGTTTCGTCAAAGGTTCAGTAACCGATGTCAAACTGGTCGATCGACTGTTCGAACAACATAGCTTCGATTTCGTATATCACCTGGCTGCCTACGCAGCCGAAGGGCTGAGCCATTTTATTCGCCGATTCAACTACACCAACAATTTGATTGGCAGCGCAAATCTGATTAACGCATCGGTACGACACGACGTTCGACGCTTCGTTTTTACGAGTTCGATTGCAGTCTACGGAAGTGCTCAAGTGCCGATGACGGAGTCAACCGTCCCCAGCCCCGAGGACCCGTACGGCATCGCCAAGTACGCCGTCGAGCTGGACCTGCGATCCGCTTACGAAATGTTTGGCCTCAGCTACACGATCTTTCGACCTCACAACGTGTACGGTGAATTTCAGAACATTGGAGACCGGTATCGCAATGTCGTCGGCATTTTCATGAACCGCATCATGCGGAACGAATCACTGCCAATCTTTGGAACTGGAGAGCAGACTCGAGCCTTCAGCTACATTGGCGACGTTGCCCCGGGAATCGCACTTGCACCGTTTGTCCCGGAGTCGCGGAACGAAGTCTTTAACGTTGGAGCAGACCAGCCCGTTTCCGTCAACGAACTCGCTCGGACCGTTGCCGAGGCCTTCGAAACGACTCCGCATATCGAGTACCTACCTGCTCGCGAAGAAGTCGTGGCCGCGTGGGCCGATCATTCAAGATTTCAGAACGTATTTCATCCACAGGAAGAAGTTTCGCTGACAGACGGCATCAGGCGAATGGCTACGTGGGCCAAAACCGTTGGGCCTCGAAGCAGTGCTGAATTCTCAAACATCGAAGTAACTCGAAACCTGCCGGAATCATGGCAACGTTCGGCGAACGACAATGCCTGACCGCGCTTCACACGGAAAGCAACACAAGTCCTTATCAGGCAGTCGAAATCGCCCAGGTCAGAGGAAGCGTCCATCAGGATTGCGACGTCGACAACAGATGCTTCAGTGCCGCCTCGTATCGCGGATAGTTCGCTTCGATCGAATATCTAGCCGCTGCAGTCTCCCGGGCAGCGTCGCCGATTGATCTCCGAAGGTTCAGGTCCCTGGTCAGCGATTCAAGAGGTGTCGCCCAGTCATCATCGGATTCGGCGAGAAACCCATTCCGGCCATGATCGATGATCGTCGCGTTGACGCCGACTGTTGATGCCACTGCCGGAATTCCTGCAGCCATGTACTGAATCAACTTCAGACCACACTTGTAGCGGTCCCACTCGTCGGCAGCGAACAGCGGCATCAGCCCTACATCGATCTGTCGCAACTGGTCGACCTCAATGTCCTTCCGCCAAGGCACATGCCTGATTCTCACACCCTTCAGATCGACCTCGGCCAGCGGTTCAATTTCCGGCACAATGACGTGAAGTTCGTAGTCAACTTTTTCCGCCAGGCGTCGCAGTCCTTTCGCTGCAACTTTGAAGTAACGCAGATTTCCAGACGTGCCGATCCACCCGATTCTGGGAATTCTGTCCCCGGCGTCAGACCAGTCCTTCGCAGCATACTGGGCCATCTCGACGCATGTGGGTATGACGATGGTGTTTTCGTTTCTCTGCCGAGCCCACTCTTCAATGAACGAGTTCCCACACACGATCAGGTCTGCCAAGCGTGTCAGCTTTTCGAACTTCTCTGGATACCGTTGAAAAACCGCGTCGTCCAGGTCCAGAACGAATCGAGCAGTCGTTCGGCGAAAGCACTCTTCCAGTTTCGAGCACGACGAGTCGAATATTTCCCGGTCGATTACAACAACGTCGTCGGCTCGAATTCGAGACTGATACCAGTGCAGATAACGAACCAGCCGCTTCAATCGCTGACTCAATCGAAAACCAATCGTGGGAAACCACTCGTACTTCTGAGGCAGGCTCGACGCCAGCGTGCAGCGATGGCCACTCGCTCGAAAATTACGAACGTACGGCAGCATGCGGAATCTTGACGACGGCACTCGATCGCCAGAACTAAGCATCACAATCTTCATGCCTACTCCGATGTTTGGTCACTGACTGCGCTGCGGGCCCCATGACTTGACTTGTTACATCGGGCAATAACCGTCAGACGTCCACCCTGTCCGATCGTTGCCAGAAAGATCGCCATCGGCGCCATCAGCAGTTGCCACCACATGGTCGGATGGTCGGGGTAGGCAAGTAGCTTTTCTGCCAGTCTGCTTTCAGGAAGAAACCGTTTAACAAGCAAAGCCGTACTGCCGACGATATTGAGCAACGTCCTTTGATGAACGACTTTAATCTCTTTAAAGCCAGTCTCTTTGAGCAGCTGGCGAATACTGGATGGACTGTAAAACTGCAGATGACGTGGCAACTCCCAGACGTACCAGTTTCGCCCAAAAATCCTCGGCTCCCAGCACGCCACATTAGGGACGCTGAACGCCAGATACGCATCATCTTTCAGAATTCGGTGAAACTCGGCCAACACTCCTCGTGGATCCGGCACGTGTTCCAGAACGTGCCAGGCGAACGCACCATCATAGTGGTCACCACTCAGTTCAGCAGAATCCAGCGTCCCGACATGTGTCGAAAATCCCAGTTCTCTGGCCGCCGCCGCCGCCGATTCGACGAGCTCAACACCTTCCGCCTGCCAACCCATCGATCGAAGTTTTGACAGGTACTTGCCGGTTGCGCAACCCAGCTCAATGGCCTTGCTGTCAGGATTCACTGGTACGGGCAGGAACTCACTACGGTCATCAACCAGCCAGCAGTAAAACCATTTCAGACCGGGAATTGCTCGAACCGGTCTACTGAGATACCAGGGAGTGTGATTGGACGCTTCTGTCGTTGATCGCTCCGTCTTTAGATCAGACTGGCCATCGGTATTCCCAAAGGCCTGCGCTTCGTCACCATTCCTGCCGCTTCCGCTGAGTGACTCATGTGGGCCGTAGCCAACCGGGTAGCAGAATTCGAGTGTCTCCATGGTCGGTCGCGGATTCATGAAAAGATGCCCGCAACGGTCACATCGCACAACTCGATAAGTCCCTGGCACCGCATGCAGCATGTCCCTTGATTCAAGACGTAACGTGCTCTCGACACTGCCACAAAGTGGGCACGAGACATCTTCGAGCAATATCTGGTTGGGAACATCCTCGGTCACACCGAGCACCTTACAAATGCAAATGGTTACAACGGCGACCATGGGTCGCCTGGTGGATTCACCTTCAACTTCAGAGCGATTTTTTCAGGCCACGGTGTCGTATTTTCATCCAGATTACTGACCACACCGGGACCTGAATGACTCCAACAACGCAACTCCAGGCGGTTGCTGCGCCGATGACTCCATGACTTTTTCCAAAGTAAAAGACCGTCATTGCGAACATGCTGCAGACAACCAGGCTGGGGACCAGAAACGGCTCAACTTTGAATGCTCTGACGTAGATCGACTGAGCCGCCGGAATCTGGAACAGCAGAATTCCTAGTGCAAGAATAGCTGCTTCGTCCGGCCCGATAAACGCGGCCGAGAGTTTCTGCGCAATGCCCCATTCGATCTGCGGAAGTATCACCAGAACGCCGCAGAACACGGCACACCCCAGAGCCAGCAGTACGATCGAGATAGATAGACATCGTATAAAAAGCGAGTTGAGCTCTTCGATTCGCCCTGTCGCGATCAGCTGTCCAAACTTAGGCCGACGAGTATCTACCCACGAAGCAGTCGCTGACTGCAGAGCAATCAGAACTGTCCAGGTCATTCCCATGCGGCCGCCTTCGACGTCTCCATGAAATTCGAAAATCACTGGGGTCAGCGTCTGTAAGGCCCACCAGGTTGCGATGCCCTGAATTCCCAATCGCCACAACAAAGGAAAGACTTCCAGACTCCAGTCCACGGAAGTTGATACCGATTTCTTACCGAACGAACGAAAGAACGGACGGTATCGAATCCTAACGAGATGCAGTTCCCAACCGAGCCGTACGGCGGCTGAACCCGCTGCAGCCCACAGCCCCAACCCGGAGACAATGATTGACCACACCACCAGCGTTCCGAACACGGCCTGGCGAAACCGGTACTGGTTGACGACCTTCAGCTGGTCGCACCCTTCCAGAATCGCAGTCATCGGCTGAACCGCCAGCAGTCCTCCTGTCAGCAGGACAAGAACGCTCCACGGCAGAATCCAGTCGTAAAGTGGCAACGATCCACGGGCCAGAAAGACCGCACCACCGGGTCCGCACAGAATGACAAACAGAAACGCAGCAACGGCGTACCATCTGAGGCTTGTTCCAAGCAAAGAGGCCAGCCGCGATTGCGAAACCTCGTCGCCAGCCATTTCTCCGTTTTCATTAATACTCAGTCTGGCCCACTCGTGACTGGTAACATTGATCAGGACGATGTGCAGACTCAGTTCAAAAAACACCTGCAGAGCCAGCACGCTGCCGAATGTGTAGAAGTAACCTCGCATCTCGGGCGTAAAACAGAGAGCCATCAAGGTCACGGTGACAGGACCAGTCAGAAGCTGCCAGGCACGAGCGATCACCGAAAAGAAAACGGGAGCATCGACACCGATTCGGTCGAGCTGAGCGATCAGCCAGCGTCTGGTGCCTTCTGTCCTGCTCACCGCGAGATTCTCATTCCGGGTTTATGGTTGCGATGTCCGCCTGGTGACGAACCTCGAATCCTGGCGGTGCATCTCCGTCCTCACAAGAGCGTTCACACTGTTCCCGACCGTCTAGACTGAGGGATGTGCTGATTGCATCGATTCGAGACACCCAGCACACTACGAACCTGAGTATCCCCACCCCAAATCATCTGAGGTCTCGAAGGAACGGTCCGTGTCTACGTTTGGCAATCTGCAATCCGTGCGAACTGTCGTGACTGGTTCTTCGAGTGGCATCGGAAAGGCGATTGCTCTGGAACTTGCCGCCGCTGGGGGGGACGTCGTCGTGCACTGCCGCCAGTCGATCGAGCTTGCCGAGAACGTCGCCGCCGAAATTCGATCCATTGGTCGGCGGGCCGCCATCGTTCGGGGTGACGTGGGAGATGCCTCAAAACTCGGCCAGCTTGTTGACGCAGCGTGGGAAGCCTTCGGGGGAGTCGACATCTGGGTGAACAATGCCGGAGTCGATTTACTGACCGGTGACAATGCAAAGCTGCCGTACGCTGAAAAGCTGGAAGCGCTGCTCGACGTCGACGTTCGGTCAACCGTACTTCTTTCGAAAATGGTTGGTGAGCGGATGGCGGCTCAAGGCGGGGGGACGATTCTCAACATCGGTTGGGATCAGTCCGACCGAGGCATGGGTGGCGACAGCGGCGAACTCTTCGCGACCGCGAAAAATGCGATCATGGGATTCACGAGGTCGCTCGCCGTGAGCCTGGCTCCGACCGTCCGAGTCAACTGCATCGCTCCCGGCTGGATTCGAACGGCGTGGGGCGAACAGGCCAGCGATCCCTGGCAGGAACGAGTCCTTCAGGAAACTCCGCTCAACCGCTGGGGGACTCCGGAAGACATTGCTAAGCTGGCACGCTTCCTAGTCAGCCCGGACGCATCGTACATCACCGGGCAGGTCATCAACTGCAACGGCGGAGCAGTTCGTTAGTGCCATTAGCGTCGATTAAAAAGTGTGTCACTGGCCGGTTTCCGTTGTTCAACAGTCTGATTGATTGCCGATTTTCCCCTGAGACTCGCTCATGCCCGCTTCGATTTCCGACTCGCCGATTCTGACGTTGCACCCTGACGACAACATCGTCATCGCGAGAATCGCGATTTCGAAAGGAGCACGCTTTGAGAGTCAGGTATCGCTCACCGCGCAAAACAACATTCCGTTCGGGCATAAGATCGCGTCGACGCTGATCCGCTCCGGAGAACCAATTCGAAAGTTCGGGCAGGTGATCGGCTTTGCGACCGAAGACATCGCTCCGGGGCAGTGGGTCCACACTCACAATGTGACTCCGGGCGAACTCGACCTGGACTATGCGTTCGCTTCGGAGATTCCACCCGATCCGGATCCAATCACCGGTCGTACGTTTCAGGGCATCGTTCGACCGGACGGTCGCATCGCGACTCGAAATTACATCGGCATTATCAGCACGGTGAACTGCTCGGCGACGAGTTCCAAATACGTCGCCGCGAACTTCGATCAGTCAATCCTCGAAGCCTTTCCGAACATCGACGGAGTCATCGCGCTCACCCACAAAGAGGGCTGCGCGTACGACTACGGCGGGGATCAACATCAACTTCTGGCTCGAACGCTGGCCGGCTTCGCCAAACACCCGAACATCGCTGCGTACGTCGTGCTGGGACTCGGTTGCGAGACGGCTCAGGCGTCATTCATGACCAGCAAGCACGACCTGACTCAACTGCGGATGATTGGCGACGAGCAGGAACCTCGGCAGTTGATCATGAATATCCAGGACGTCGGCGGCGTGAAGAAAACCGTCGACCGGGCAACATCGATCATCCGCGACATGCTGCCTGAAGTGAATAAGATCGAGCGTGTCCCTGTTCCGGTTTCCGAGATCATGCTCGCTTGCGAATGCGGCGGCAGCGACGGCAACAGCGGCATCACCGCGAACCCGGCCGTCGGCATTGCCAGCGATTTGCTGGTTGCTCACGGCGCGACATCCATCCTTGCTGAAACTCCGGAAATCTGCGGCGGCGAACACCTGCTGACTCGTCGAGCTGTCTCGAAAGAAGTCGGCCAGAAGCTGATCGACCTGATCGACTGGTGGAAGGAGTACGCGGCAAAGTTCGGAGGCACGATCGACAACAACCCGTCCGTCGGCAACAAGAAGGGCGGCCTGACCACGATCTACGAAAAGTCTCTGGGAGCAATCGCTAAAGGCGGCAGCACGGCGTTGAAAGGTGTTTACAACTACGCCGAGCCGATTACTCAGAAAGG
>JADHNX010000205.1 GCA_016779365.1 Planctomycetaceae bacterium | reverse complement strand
GAAATGTGGATCGGGCGACCGGCCTGGTCGTCGAACGTCTGGCGGTAGTCGATTCCCAGGTGATGCAGAATCATCGAGCGGAAGTTCTGCGGAGTCAGTTCACGTTTGATGGGGTGCTCGCCTTTGGAGTTCGTCGCTCCGATGACCTGGCCCGTGCGAGTGCCGCCGCCGGAGACCAGAATCGACATGGCGTGCGGCCAGTGATCGCGTCCCCAGTTGATCTTTCCATCCCGGCTGCCGGGACGTTCGTTGCCTCGCGGAGTGCGACCGAACTCGCCGGTCACGACGACCATGACATCCTTGTCGAGCCCGCGTTCGTAAATGTCTTCGATCAGTGCCGTCACTCCCTGATCGACACCGGGCAGACGTTCGCGCATCGCAGTCGGCAGGTCGCCGTTCACCGCGTGGTCGTCCCAGTTGTAGACTTCTTTGCCGCCGGGAATGCTGACGGTGACCAGGTTCACGCCAGCTTCGACAAGCCTTCGAGCGAGCAACGCCTGCTGTGCCCAGCCCTGCCCGTAGCGTTCGCGGGTCGACTCTTTCTCAAGAGACAGGTCGAAGGCGATGCGTGCGCGGTCTGTCGTGAGGATTTCAAACGCCTGCTGGTTGAAGCCGTCGAGCGATTCCATCACGCCGCGGTCGAGGTCGCCTCGGAGTCGGTCGACAGTCGTCAGCAGTTCTTTGCGATTGGTCAGTCGCTGCCCGTCGATCGTTGCTTTGGCATTTTTAAGGCCGGCTTCGCTGACGGTCGGCGGACGAAAAACGTCGCTCCAGTAGCCGGTGGCGGTTGTCGGCACGTAGCTGTAATGAGTGGCTCCCATTCCGCAGGCGACAGGCATGCCGCCGTGGCACTGACCGAAGACTCGACTTACGACGGCTCCGAGTTCGGGGTGTACCGATTCGTGTTTCGATTCGTCCCAGTCCGGGTAGCCGCTCATCATGACCGGGATGCCGTCGTTGTGGCCGGCGTAGTTATGCGAGCAGGACCGAATCAGCGAGAACTTGTCGGCAATCTTCGCGTGCAGCGGCAGCAGTTCGCAGATATCCATTCCTGGGACGTTTGTGTTGATCGGCGAAAACGGACCTCGGATTTCTCGCGTCGCGTTCGGTTTTAGATCGTACGTTTCGAGATGGCTTGGTCCTCCGTTCTGCCAGAGCAGGATCACGGACTTCGGCGATGGCGACGCTCGATATTCAGATTCCGGTGCGGCCTGAGTCTGAAGCCGCAGGTAATCGGCAAGACTCAGCCCGCCGATGCCCAGAAATCCGGCACGCATGAAGTGACGACGATCGATGCCATCGCAGAGTCGATGTCGGTTGGTCAGTAATTCAAGCATGTGGCGACCTCAGAATAATCCTGCGTTTCAGCCGAGCGACACAACGCACCTGCTGACTTCATTTCTCGAAAGTAACTTCTTCGACAATCGCTCGGCAAGTCCATGATCCTGTTTGAAGAACGCAGTATGACCGGGGCTGAATCGGGAACCCGTCTGTGTCAGCTGGTTGGCTTAGCCCCGTTTGTAGATTCGTGATAAGCTGACTCGTCAATCGTTGAGACCGGTTGGAGCGGATCTCGCGCGAGGCTCAGCGCCAACAGGCACCGTACTTCAACAAGGTTGAGACTGATGTTTCGAGTGTCAGGCAGCACAACTTCTGGCGGAAAAGATCTGACAAGACGCAGCTTTGTCGAAGCGGGCGTGCTTGGAGTTGGCGGCTTGTCGCTTGCCGAGTTGATGGCGTTGCGAACTGAAGGTGCAAACTCAAACGCCGACAGGACTCGGTCCGGCGATACCAGCGTGATTCTCATCTGGATGAGCGGTGGACCGGGGCATCATGAGACGTGGGATCCAAAACCCGACGCCGTCAGTCAGTACCGCGGACCGTTTGGAGCAATTTCGACCAGCGTCGGCGGAATTCAGTTCAGCGAGATGCTGCCTGAGCAGGCAAAGATTGCCGACCGAATTTCAGTGTTGCGAACCGTTCGGCATCGGTCGGGCGACCACACGAAAGGCAATCACTGGATGCTGACCGGTTTCGAAGGCCCCGACTTCAACAAGCCCGACAACAAGGTTCAGCGGCGACCGTCGATGGGTTCGGTGGCGTCAGCACTGTGTGGTCCCCGGCAGGCGGGAATGCCGGCGTACTCGGCCGCTCCCCATTTGAAAGGCGGAACCGACAACCTCTTTCACTACGCGACGTACCTTGGCGGCGCCCACAACCCGCTGGTCACCAATTCGGATCCGAACGGCGAAGTCTTCGGCGTGGCCGACCTGTCGTTGCAGTCCGGGCTGACGTTTGATCGGCTGAACGATCGGCGGTCGCTGCTGAATTCGATCGATCAATATCGTCGACGAGCTGACGGCGGCATGGTCGACATGAGCGACCAGCAGCAATCGGCTTTCGGCCTGCTGACCGGTTCCGTTGTGCGGGAAGCTTATGACATGACGCAGGAGCCGACCGCGCTTCGCGATGACTATGGCCGGCACACTTTCGGGCAAAGCGCGTTGCTCGCGCGACGGCTTGTCGAACGTGGCGTCACTTTCGTGACGGTCAACACTCAGCCGTGGGATCATCACGGAACGGCGAACCGACTTCCGACGGAAAAGGGGGCGAAGCAGCTAATTCCGCCAGTCGACCGCGCCATCGCGGCTTTGATCCGCGATCTTGTTGATCGCGGTCTGTTTGAGAAGACGCTCGTCGTGGCGATGGGTGAGTTCGGTCGCACTCCAAAGATGAACGATGCCGGCGGCCGCGACCACTGGGGCCACACCTTCAGCGTCATGATGAGCGGCGGCGGGTTCCGCATGGGGCAGGCGATTGGAATCTCTGACGCGCAGGGAGCTTACGTTGCCGAGCGGCCGCTGAGTCCCGAAGACGTAGCCGCGACTGTTTATCACCACCTCGGCATCGACGCCCGCAACACGGCCATCCCTGACCGAGCCGGGCGTCCCCGCTACCTCGTGGAACACGGCGAGCCCATCCGTGAACTTCTGTAAGCGGTCACCAACCACGGAACCCGCGAAAAGTATGGAAGCTGTTATCGTGCTCAGGGTGTTTTTCGTGGTTGCCAAATTTTTCGCGGCATGAAATCAGGAAGCTGTTTCAGATACATTTCTGACTGAGCCTTATCACACCCGGAACGCGACCGCCGTTCCGCTCATTCCCACCGAACTGCCCACAAGCTGGGATCTCACAAGCTGAAAGCCTTCGATGAAACTCCGACTGCTGCTTCTCTGCGTCGTGTCTGCCGGTAGCTCAATTTCACTGCCGACCACAGGCCTGGCTTTTCCGGATGCGTCTGAATCCTTGCTGCCAGAAGGCAACCATCGGCGCGGGCGAGCGTTGTTTGCTCAGCGAGGTTGTGCGGCGTGTCACGCGGTCGATGGAAAGACGGCGTCGCTGGGGCCGGACCTGTCGAAGCCGGAAAACGACAAACCGCTCACTCGTGCTGAATTTCTTGAGGCGGTTAACGAACCCAGTAAGAAGATCAGGAAAGGATTCGACGCGTTTTCCGTTTTGCTGGATTCGGGCAAGGTGACGACCGGGCGGATCGTCAAAGAAACCGACGAGTCAGTCACGATGCTCGTGCCGACGCAGACTCAACAGATTGACGAGGTCGTCATTCCAAGGGACGAGATTGACGAAATCATCAAACAGTCGATCTCGGTCATGCCGAAGGGTTTGTTGAAAGGGCTACGGGATTCGCAGATCGCCGACCTGCTGGCGTACCTGGAAACCGTCAGCGATCCGAACTTTGTCGAACCCGCGCCGAAAACGATTCCAGCAAAGTTGCCCGGCGTCACTCGCGAACCGGAAGAAGCGGACTCCACGTTCTATTCGCCCGAAGAATCAATGAAGCGGATCTATCTCGCACCAGGCTATCGGCTCGAACTGGTCGCCTCGGAGCCAATGATTGAAGAGCCGGTGTTGTGCGTGTGGGATGGCAACTCGCGAATGTACGTCGCCGAGATGCGCACTTACATGCAGGATGCCGACGGTACCGACCAGGACTTGCCGAAGTCGCGAGTGTCCATGCTGGAAGACACCGACGCCGACGGAAAGATGGACAAGGTTTCGCGGTTCGCTGACAACATGGTGCTGCCGCGGATGATTCTGCCGCTCGACGATCGCATCATCATCAACGAAACCTACACCAACGACTATTACAGCTACCGTGACACCGATGGCGACGGAGTCGCGGATGAGAAAGAGCTGCTTTACGGAGGCGGAAAAGCTGGCGGCAATCTCGAACATCAGAACAGCGGATTGACCTGGGGGATCGACAACTGGATCTACACCGCTCGCACCGGTGATCAGCGTCATCGATTTATCGGAGGCAAGTGGACGTCTGAAAGACTCTACAGCGACAACGGCCAGTGGGGGCTGGCGATGGATGATGTCGGGCGATTCTTCCTTTCCGCCGCTGGCGGTGAAAAGCCAGCGTACGGTTTTCAGCAGTTGCCTCACTACGGAAAGCTGTCGTTGCCCGGCGAACGCGAGCCGGATTTTGAAGCCGTCTTTCCGGTAGTGAAGATGGTCGACGTGCAGGGCGGACCTGGCCGAGTCGACCCTGTTCGCGGCGGACTGAATCGCTTCACAGGTTGCGCCGGGCAGTCGATCTATCGCGGAGATCGGATGCCTGCCGATTTTAGTGGCGACTACATTCTTCCTGAGCCTGTCGGGCGACTGGTGCGTCGTGCGAAGGTCACGCAGATAGACGGCAAGTACGTGCTGAGCAACGCCTACGAAAACTCAGAATTCATCGCGTCGACGGATCGCAACTTTCGACCGCTCGGTTCAGCGACGGGGCCAGACGGATGCCTCTACATCGTCGACATGTACCGAGGCATCATTCAGGAAGGAAACTGGACGCGTGAAGGCTCGTACCTGCGAGGGGTCATCGACAAAGAAGGCTTCGCGAAGAACATCGGTCGCGGTCGAATTTACCGAGTCGTTCACGAATCGACGGTTCGCGACACGCCACCCAGAATGCTCGACATGTCGACCGCCGAACTGGTCGAACAATTGTCGCATCCGAACGGTTGGCGTCGCGACACTGCTCAAAGACTGATCGTTCTGCGTGGTGATAAGTCCGTCGTTCCGCAACTTCAGAAACTGGCGAGAGAAGGGTCAGAACCGCTGGGGCGAATGCATGCCTTGTGGACTCTGGATGGCCTCGGAGCATCTTCACTTCAGGTTGCATCCGCAGCGATGACCGACGCTGACTCTCGGGTGAAACTCGCCGCGATTCGAATCAGCGAACCGCTGCTGGCTGACGATTCCGGGCTGGTTCAGAAGGTTCGCGAAGCAGGCTACGACGAAGACATGGCGGTTGTCGTGCAGGCCATCAATTCACTTCGCTTTGCAAAGACGAAGGAAGCGCAGGCCGCGATTTCAGAAATCGCCAGTGCATACCCGGAGAGTGATCTCGTGATGGCTTCGGCACAGTCGAGCCTCAATTATCGCGAAGGTGGCGGCGGACCAACGTTTGCGAATTTCGACGCGGAGATGATCGCGAAAATGCAGCGAGGCTATCGTTCTTACACGATGGTTTGCATACGTTGCCACGGCCCGGATGCCAGGGGCGCAGTTTCCAGCGACGGCCTGCAGTTGGCGCCGTCGCTGGTCGGTTCGCCTCGGCTGCTGGGGCCGCCGGAAGTGTCAGCTCGAATCCTGATGCACGGTCTGATCGGACCCATCGAAGGCAAGAATTATCCCGGCGTCATGGAGTCCATGAAGCGGCAGGACGACGAGTGGATTGCGTCGGCACTGACGTTCGTCCGGAACAGTTTTGGGAATAACGCTTCACGCATCGAAGCCCGAGACGTGGCCCAGGTTCGCCGGTCAACCGGCGACCGTACGAAGCCCTACACGATTGAAGATTTCGCCGCGTACCAGGCTGTTCCGGCCGATGTCGTTCGGTCCTGGCGGTTCAGCGTTTCTGTTGGAGAGAACCCCGAGAACGCAGTTGATGGCGATCCGGAAACTCGATTCGACACGCGTGGAGACCAGACTCCCGGTCAGTGGTTTCAGTTCGACATGGGCGAATCATATGAACTGACGAGTCTTGTCCTTGATACCAGCGGCAGTAAGAACGACTTTCCACGAGGGTACGAAATTCGCTGCAGCAGCGACGGCGAAACCTGGGACGAGCCGGTCGCTTCCGGGCAGGGAGCTGGCGTCGTCACGTCGATCGGTTTGCCGACAGAGACAGAAGGCCGATTCGTTCGAATCATTCAGACGGGTGAGAAGAGGGGGAACTACTGGTCAATTCACGAGCTTTCGGTTTTCGGTCGAAAGGCTGTGCCCACTATTCACGAAGTCGCCGATCCCGATCCCGGTCGCTCGATTTATTCGAAGGCGTGCCTGCACTGTCATGGTCGGTCGGGAGCTGGTCGCGTTGATTCAGAATTACAGGCTCTTGCCCTGCCGATCGATGGGCAATCGGACGTCGTGCGAAACCGCGACGCCCTCATCCGGATCGGACTGCTCGGCCTTGTTTCGAAGAACGCATCGTGTCCAGGATTTTCGGGTAACGGCGCTCCGGATGCGGAGCAGGTTGCACAGACGCTGTCCTACGTTCGGAAGGAGTTTCACCAGGGACTTGCGGGAATTACTTCCGAGCAGGTGCAAGCTGTAATTGCCGAATTGCCCTCACCAGCCGAGCCGGTCGCTCGTGAGTCACTTGCCGAGTTCCTGCCGATCTCACGCAAAGAAATGTCGACCTGGAAGTTAACCGCTTCTCATCAACCCAAAGATGTCGGCAACGCCATCGATGGAAATCCGAATTCGCGTTACACGACCGGCACGTACATGAAACCGGGGATGTGGTTTGCTTTCGACATGCAGCATGAACATGAAGTGCGAAGCATTTTGCTCGATTCGACTAAGTCAGCCGGCGATTACCCGCGAGGCTTCGCCGTCTCCACGAGCGAAAATGGCGTCGACTGGTCAGAACCAATCCTGACTGGCAACGGCACAACTGCAGTCACCGAACTGGCACTCCCGCCCGGCACAAAGACTCGCCACATAAAAATCGAGCAGACGGGAGAATTCAGCCTGTTCTGGTCAATCCACGAATTACAGGTGTTCGGCCAGAAAGTTGATTGAGGTAACAATCAGATTCCAGTGGGGCGAGACTCAGACAGTTGAGTTTTCAAACGGCGGAGAAAAATAATGCTAAACCTGAGGAGAATTGGGGTCACTTCAATCTTCCTGCTGACTGCAGTCGGGTGTGCTGACGAAGCGGATCGCGGGGCGACTCGGGAGCGAGTGTTTCAATTTGGTCAGCCTTCGCTGGCTGGCATTTCCGATCAGACTCAGCCTGAAGCTTCGGCTGCTTACGAACATGCGAAACGCTTTGTCTCGGAGGCCGGCGTCGATGCCGCATCGTTCGATCTGATGAACCCGAGCGTTTCGCACTGGTGCCCCCCACAAGCAGTTTACCATGACTGGCTGGTAAGCTTTCCAGGCGTGGTAGGGCGTTCGGAAGTTGGCAACGCTTTGGCGATTGCCGTGCTCAATGACGGCAAGTGCTGGGTCTGGCAACCAGACGCCGCAATGGCCAGCACAGAATAGAGCGAGCCACTTGTAACGGAAGCGGTATCCGTCGTCAGACTCAGTCTGATGGAATCGAGAATTGATTATCGGCATTACGAAGTTTGAATTTCGTCAAGCCGAGCCTGATGGAGATTTGAAAAATTCGAAACGACAAACAGGAGCCAACAGAGAAAGCAGAGACCGGGTTCGAATCCTGACTCTGCTTTCTCCGTTGTCTCCTGCTTAAAAATTTGGTCGTTAGTTGGCTGCTGTTGATAATTGCCGCAGGCTTCGTCAGGTAAAGCGTCACCTGCTTGATACCCCTTGTCGTCCATTCGGCAGTGCTTTTCAGCAGTGGTCCATGATTCGACGATATCGGGCTGCGGAGTCTTCCGGAGTGATGATGTTGATCCAGGCTCCGGTCGAGATTTCAAAGCCTGCGATGCCGGTCAGGCGAGGGGTGATGGCCAGGTGCCAGTGGCAGGTCGAGCTTCGCGCGTCACGCGGTGGGGCGGTGTGAAGCTCCAGGTTGAAGGGGGCATCGGGGAAGGCGTTATTGAGTGACCGGAGTGCGTTCTTCAAGAGTTTAGCGAGAGGTTTCAGGTCGGTGTCGGATGTTGATTCGAAGCCCGTCGCAGAGGCTCTCGGAGAAA
>JADHNX010000204.1 GCA_016779365.1 Planctomycetaceae bacterium | reverse complement strand
TCGTAGCTTTCGATCCGGGCTGCGAGTTTTTCATCGGCCCCCGAACGGTCGAGATGCTGTTGATTCAGCCAGGCGAGTTCATCGAGAGCACGCCGCTGGTGATCGCGGGATTTGTTCGGCTGCGCGCTAAGGTCGAGCAGTGGGGAGCCTTCTGGGCGAAGCCTCGTTCCCTGGTAATGCGGGGGGAGAAATCCGTTGCTCCAGTTAGTCGACCCTCCTTGCGGCAGCGCCAGCTCCGTCATCACCACATAGCCGGGGAGATTCTGATTCTCGGTCCCAAGGCCGTAGGTCGCCCAGGCGCCGATCGCAGGATCGCCACCCAGTCGGCTGCCGGTGTTCATGTGGAACAGGGCCTCCGGATGATTGAGCGACTCCGCCTGACAACCCCGATAGTTGCAAAGTTCATCAGCGACGTATGGATCAGCGAGGTGCTGCCATTGGTCGCACATTTCGATGCCGGTCTCGCTGACCTTGCGAAACGAGAAAGGGCTGCCGACAAAGAACTTGAAACCCGACTCCTGGCCACCTTTCAACCTGGATTCCTGCTTATGCAGCCGCGTTAATTGCGGCTTGGGATCAAATGTGTCCATTTGTCCCGGTCCTCCTTCCATGAACAGCATGATCACGTTCTTCGCTCGCGCGGTGAGCATGGGCTCTTTGGGGGATAAATGGCCAGTGGCCAAAGTCTGGTCTTCAGCAAGCAGACGCGACAGCGCCACACTGCCGAGAGATGCGCCAAGTCCGTACAAGAATGAGCGACGATGAAGGTTGAGCATGTTGCTTTCCTGCGGTTCAGTTGACGTACATGAATTCGTTGGCATTGAGGAGCAGCAGACAGACATCCGCCAGCGCTCTGGTTTCTGGAGCAACATCCGCAGACTTCCTGTCCGGGATATAGTTCTCAAAGACTGGCAGGATTTCCTGGTATTCGAAGACCCGACCGGAAAACTCTTCTACCAGCGAACGAGTGATTTCTGTCGGATAGCTCACGGGCTTCGCTGGTGTCCGGCGGTGATAGCCCACCATGTCATTAAAATACTTAGTCAGCCGTTCAACCTCGTTACTGGTCGCATTGCGTCCGAATACGAATTCAAACGCATGCTGTATTTGCGAGCCTGAATCACTGGCTTCCTGCTGCAGCCTCACAGCAAACGCGATGGACCGATCTGTCATCTGGTCGCTGTTGAGCAGCGTAAAGACCTGCGGAGTCACAGCAGCCGACTCGCGCACTTCGCACGATTCATTCGGATTGGGCTGGTTGAAGAGTTCCGTGAACGGGTCCGCCTGTCCTCGCACATGGTAGGCGTAGATCGTGCGGCAGTTGCGTTCCTGAGGAGTTCGCGATGGCTGATAGGCAGGAGCCAGCGAGAACTGAATCATGCGTGGCTGCAGCGCAACCTCCATGTTGATCTCCGGCATGATGGGCAGTCCGCCTTTGCGATCCTGAAGTTCTCCCGCGATCTGCAGAATTCCGTCACGGATTTCTTCTGCGCTGAGACGTCGTTTGGGGAAGTGGGACAGGAGTCGATTGTTGGGATCGGTCGTCTTCCACGTTTCGCCATGCGGTGGTTGGGATGATCGCTGATAGGCGTCAGTTAACATGATCTGACGATGCATCCGCTTGATCGTCCAGCCATGTTCAACAAAGTCCGATGCCAGGAAGTCGAGTAATTGCGGATGCGAGGGTTTATCCCCTTTGGCTCCAAAATTATTGGCATTAGCTGCCAGCCCGACGCCGAAGTGCCCCTGCCAAACACGGTTGACGATGGAACGCGTGGTGAGCGGATTCTTTGGGTCTGCAATCCAGCGGGCCAATCCCAACCGACGACCGTCGACGTCTTCAGTCAGCAGGTAAGGATCGTGCGTGTTCTCTTTGACAGTGACAGAAACGGCGCTCAGCACGCCTGGTTGCACCACATCTCCCAGAGCAGTGAGTGCTCCACCGGTCAGAATATGACATTCGGGCGGAGTGCCAGGCCCCTTGCCACGTTTAATACGTAGCTTGCGAGCGCCGTTCCAGGCGAGCTCAAAGTTTGCGTCATTGAACACGCTTTGGGCCATGGGCTCATAGCGTTCGAGTTGCCGGGTCCAGATCCATTCATCCTGCTCGCGGACCTTGAGTTGTCCCTGCTCGACATGATTCAATCCAACATGACGTTCTGGCTTCTCATCATCGGGTAATTCTTTACGCGCGGCTTCATCCTTGTACGGCAGATGATGTTCGTCGAACCACTTTCGGGCTGCCGACTCACGCTTCTCGACCAGCTTGTTCTTTTCAGCGACGGCGAAGTCGAGCATCCGCTGAGCGTGGGCGCGACCTGTCTCAAAACCGTCGAGGCTCTCTTGTGACAGAAACGGAGCTGGGCGTTCCGCCATGTGCGTTGTCGAGAACGCGGCGTACATCCGGTAATAGTCACGCGTCGGGATCGGATCAAACTTGTGGTCGTGGCATTTCACACATCGCATCGTGGTGGATAGAAATGCCTGACCAGTGATGTTGACCAGGTCGTCGAGCCACATCTGGCGGGCTTCTTCTTTCTCCACCATGGCATTGTCCCAGGGACCAAGACGAAGAAACCCGGTTGCGATGATCCACTCTGATTCTTCAGCGGTGTAATCCCCGGCGAGTTGCATTTTGTGAACTGCCGCCGCTCCCATGCGATTCCGCACCGATTGGTCAGCCAGTTCATCTCCGGCCAGTTGCTCAACGATGAAGTCGTTGTACGGCTTATCATTATTGAAGGCGCGGATGACGTAATCCCGGTACCGCCACATGTTGGAGCGTTCATAGTCGTTGGACATGCCCCCTGTGTCGGCGTAGCGGGTAACATCGAGCCAGTGTCGTCCCCAATGCTCGCCATAGCGCGGACTCGCCAGCAACCGATCGATCAGTGCCGTCCAGGCCATGACGGCGTTTGTCTCAAATGCCACGACAAAGGTGTCGACCTCTTCTGGCGTCGGCGGGAGGCCAAGCAGATCGAACGTGGCACGGCGGATCAGCGTGCGGGCATCGGCACGCGGCGCTGGTTGAAGTTTCGCAGCTTTCAGTCGCTGGAGAATCAGCGAATCGACAACAGCAGTTAAACGATCTTCGTCAGCTGCGCTTTGCTCCTGCTCAGCAAGAAGTGAACGTTGCTCTTCGTTCGTCAATGGATGCAATGGCTGAAATGCCCATAAATCATCCGGCTGATAACGACGATTGGTCCACTCGGCGGAAGTTCCTCCGCTGGTCGAGAATTTCATGCCCTCATCAGTGACCGCCATCTTGCTGGCTTCTTCGCGGTAACGTGCCTGAGTCGCTTCATCGGGCCACGGCGCTCCCGACTTGATCCAGCGTTCAATCGTGGCGATCTGCTGCTCTGTCAGGCGATCATTCTCCTTGGGAGGCATCTCCAGTTCGACCCAGCGAATCGCTGGTAATAGAGTCCCCTGGTCTGGCTTCGACGGAATAACGGCTGGGTCACCTGACTCTCCCCCAGCCAGCAGATGTGCGCGATCGACGATGCTGTATTGGCCTTTGATGTCACTCGGGTCACCGCCATGACAGCCGAGGCATTTTTGCTTGAGCAGCGGCAGGACTTTGAGTGTGAAGTCTCGCTCGGCTGTTACCTGATCGTCGGCGAGCGATGCGGTGGGGACGCTCAGCAAGCTGATCAGGCAAAGGAAATTGATGATTAATAAGTGACGTTGATTGATTATTGAAATGGCTAAGCGTTGCATTGGTTGTCCCATATCCGAACCTTTGAAATCATCAACCATAAATTACCAATCCAAGCCAGCAATCAGGGCATTGACACTTCATACAGTTGTCGAATCACTTCCGCCGAGAGCGGAGCTGAGAACAACATAAACTCGTCCATGCTGCCGTTCAGATTGCGGACGGCAAACCGTGGTTGACCACGCTCTGGCAGGCCCCAGTTGCAAAGCGACGCATCGCCGACGCGAATGCTGGTCACCAGGTACTCTTCCGGAATCGCTTCCTGATTGAGGACGCCGCCGTTGAGATAATGAGTCACAAACCGGTGCTCGCCGTCATAGACGGTCGCAATCATCAGCCAGCGACCGCTGAGCGATGAATCCCAGAATGGTGGCGAGTAAAAGATGTGCTTATCTCTTTCACCTTTCGAGGCATCCCAGACGTCATTCTTCTTTACGGAAAAGAACAGTCGGCCATCGTCCATGATCTGCCAGTGCGGTTCGCCCTGCTCGTGGCCGTCGGTCAGAAACAGTGAGTTGTACCAGCGATCGAGGCTATTGATCCGCACCCAGGCGATCAGAGTGAGATTCTGATACTCACCCGGCACCTGCAGCCGCACCCGACTTCCCGCCGGGCTGAAGTCCAGGGCGCTCGCCGGCTCGCCCCAGCGGTTCTGCGCGCTCGCGGCCGCAACAACCGCACCAGCACTTGCATGTCGGTCGCCTTGCAGTGACAGATTTGGCAATCGACGCTCGGCAACCGAGGCGGGTGTCAGTTGATAATGAGCGATCAATTGGCCGTCACTTGAGATCGATTCGCTTCTCTTCTGCCACTCTTCGAGTCGAGTCTGCTGCTGATTGCGGATACGGCGCTGGAAATCCAGGGCTCCTACAAACTCCTTCGGATCGGCAATGATCGAGGTCTGTCCCAGACGATTGGTCCGAGTGGCATCTCCCTGTTTCAGTCGTTGAGTGGGCAATCCCGTTGGATTCCATTCGATTTCTCCGTCGAGGACATGCACTTCGGACTGATCGCCGGAGACATTGACAGCAAACTCGGTTCCCAGATCAACGACCTCACCTGCCCTGGTCAACAACCGGAAGCCCTGAGCTGGCTCGGGCACCTGAGCACGGATTTTTCCACTCGTAACCGAGACCTCCATCGGCGAGAGAATTGAGAATTGGGCCTCGCCTTCGACGACCAGCGTCACACCGCTAAACAGTTCAAACTGGGCCAGACCGCGCTCCAGCCGGAGTTCGCCCGGTGGAACGATTCCGCCAGGTGAGAGTGCGACATTTCCCCAGACCGCATCGGCCTGGCCAGAGAGAATCGCAAAGCCTGACGATTGCTGTTCCTTGTCAGTGGAGATTGTGCCGGGATCACTCGCCAGGGGATTCGCGGTCGGCAGGTCTTGACCGTGCCATTGCCAGAAAATGACCAGGAGGAGACTTGCACAGACCGCAGCCATGACGGCGAAGGCCAAACGCCAGCGACGACCTGGTGTATCGGGAGTCGACGGGGCCCGGTCTCTTGATGGATCGCGTTGAGTCGCAGCCTCAGCTTCCAGCAATGTGGAAAGCAAGACGCGTTCGTAATACTCACGGCGCGAGACTGGATCGACAGACAGCTCCGCTTCCAGCCTCAGGAAGTCGGCTTCGGAGATCGTTCCTTCCAGAACATCGTCAATCAAAGATCGGAGTTCCCCGGCAGTCATGACGTGGCCTCCGCTGTCCCCAATCGTCGTTGCATGCAAGCCAGCAAAGCGGATCGAAGTCGATGCAGCGTCACCTTCAGCCCGCCAGGACTCCTCCCGATCATCTCTGCATACTCTGCGAGCGTGCCCCGCTTGGAATACCGGTGTAAAAGCAATTGCCGGTCCTGCGTCCTCAGCTTCCCAAGGCACTCACGCAGCGCTTCATGCCGCAACTGAAGATTGTGGTCTGGTTCAGCAAGCTCCGATTCGATGATCTCCTCCAGTTCGCCACTGAAGACAAGCCTGGAATCACGCGCCTGAGATTTCCGGTAATTCAACACCTCGTACCGCGCGATACTGAACGCCCATGCCTTGAAATTCGTTCCCGGTTCGAATTGCGACCGCTTTTCCCAGAGCTTCGTATTCGCCTGCTGGGCCACATCACACGCAGCCGGATCGCCAGGTAAGAGCGAACGTACATACAATTGCAACGCCAACTGATGCTCGGTCAGCTGGGTCACAAACGCTGTGTCAAAGTCACCGTGGTTCGAATCTCGCATGGCTGCATATGCCCCGGAAGGCCAGATGGTTAACAGAGAAATACGAAACCAAATGGCGAGAATGCCGTAAATCCAATGCGGAATGACAGTTATGCACTCGACAATCTTGTGAGGCACGACGACCACAGCACCGACCTCGCATGAGGGTGAGGTCTCCCGGATGACGTCGCAATCCTAACCCGGATGTTGAATTAGGTTGTCGAGGATCTGGCTGCGAGCGGTTGGGCGGATGTGGGAACGGGGGTGGGCGAGTTGTCTGCGCGTGGAGGTTACCCTTTCCCCGTCGGTCGGGTGTTGTCAGTTCACGTTGTCGGGGGGGGGGGCAGGTCAGCTCGATACGGTCAGGGTGGTCAACTCGCGGATGGGATCAGGTCTCCGGCCAGTTGGCGGAACAGGGACTGCCATGGGCAGTGCGAGCACAGGTGCAGAACGGCTCGCCGCACCGAGTACGTTATCCGGGTCGCGATCTTCAGCAGGCTCAGACGGATCGTGTCGACCTGAGCGGCCTCCAGTTTGGTCCCCGCCAGGTGGCTGCGACGCAGTTCGTGCAGCAGCACGTACGCGAACGACGAAAGCAACAGACGGAATTGATTGGCCGTGAAGTCGTGGCAGCTAGTGCGTGCACACCGATGAAGCTCGACGGGCTTTATTCGGACACGAACGCTGGCGGGTTTCTGGACAGCACGGCGACGCCAGGTCCGAGTCCGTGGCATCAGCATCGGGCAGGGGTGACGGCGGCGGAGCGTGTTCGGTTTGTAGATGGTTCGGTGGGTATTCCGTCGACGATGATCCTGCCCGCCGGAGCGTCGACGGCGAGCCTGGGCGGGTTTGCTCTGGCAGGACTGGCTCGGGCGGCGACGGACAACGAAGCCGAACGCGTTTATAGCAACTCGGTGGACGACGCTCGGAAAGTTCTGGCGGACGACCGGGCTCAGGCAGCGGTGGACGAAGCGCTGGCCGACTTCGATCAGGCGATCATCGACCTGGATGCCGAAGCTTTGGAGTCCGAGCCGATCGAACTTCCCGAACTGCTGAAGTATCAGAAGCGCGACGACGAGCCGGAAGTTTCCACGTACGAACTCTACGAGGAAGGCACAATCCAGGGCGACCGCGACTGGCACGAGCAGGGCTTCAACCCGGCACCAGACCCTGGCCCCGGTTTCATCTTCCGGAATCGGATCGACCATCGCCGGCGGTGTGGGATCTCACGCCTCAGAAATGGCTCGAAAATCCACACGCCGCTGCGATCTGCGCTGCGAGCAGACTCCAAAGCGGTGGCAAGTCATCACGCGCCGAAACCGCGACGCATCATGGCTGCACCCGCGTCAGGTCCATCAGGAAACCACGCTCGCGCATCCACTCGGCAGCTCGCACCGGCCAGCGAGTGACCGCTTCCGCCGTCGGTCGCAGACCGTAGCCGTGTCCTCCGGTTGCAAACAGATGCAGCTCCGCTGACTCGCCCGCAGCCTTGATCGCACTGCCCAGCAGCAGCGAGTTCTGCACGGTCACGCGATCATCGAAGGCATGCACAAAGAACATCGGCGGTGATTCTTTCGGTACTTTGATGTAGTCACGTAATGAGTTGCCGTCGCTGGCTGTGAACCCGCCAGGATAGATGAGCAACGCAAAGTTCGGTCGAAATGGTTGCTGATCGATTTCGTCGAGTGCGTCGTATTGCCTCTCATTCAGCAGCGACGTCAGCCCTGCGGTCTCGCCGCCGGCCGAGAAGCCGCAGATGCCGATTCGCTGCGGATCGATCTTCCAATTACTTGCTTCGCTGCGGACAAGGCTCATTGCTCGTTGAGCATCCTGCACGGCAGCCTGCCAGCGTCGTTCAGGATCGCGAAAGGGGACACGATACTTCAGCACAATTCCGGTTACGCCGATCGAAGTGAGCCACTCGGCGACCTCCGTCCCCTCCAGATCGTAAGCCAGAATGTGATGCCCGCCGCCGGGACAGACGACGACCGCCGCTCCCGTATCTTTCTCTGGTGCTGGCCGAAACACCGCGATCTGCGGCGTCGAGACATTGCCCAGTTTGATAATCCGCCGCCCCGCGATCAGCTTGTCGTCCGGCTTCGTCTGATCCGCTTCCGGCGGAAACTCCTTCGTTTCTCCCGGAGGCTTCTCTGGCCAGAGGTCGAGCACGACTGGCTCAGCAGCGGCCAACTGATTCCAACTGCCCAACCCCAGCATCGATACCAGCAACAGCCAGCGGGCTTGTGCGATCGCGTTTCTGAAGT
>JADHNX010000203.1 GCA_016779365.1 Planctomycetaceae bacterium | reverse complement strand
CCGCCGGCTCCGCTGTAAATCCGCGAATGGAACACGTCTGGCTGAGGTGGAACGGGTTCTTCAGGAACCGGAGGCAACTGCAGCAGCTCTTCCAGAGTCGGACGATCAGGGTTCGCGACGGCGACAGTCACCGAGCCGGTCGTGTTCGGCGTGTAGGAGAGGTACAGATCTCCGTTCTCATCAGCCAGCCGCAGAATTGCGACATCTTTCTCGGCAACTTCCAGCGTCACGTTGTTACCGCTGGTTTCGATACTCGTCTGCACGAAGGCTCGATTGATGGCCAGGATCCTGACGCCCTTAAAGAGAACAATCGACAACCCGCCGATCTCCTGATAACGAGGATCGGAGGTGACGTTAGCTTTCGGGTTGAATTCAATGTCCACATGATCGCCGGGTCGCAGCAGACCGTTCATCAGAGACGCACTATCCGTGAGATGAATTGTCATGGCTCGATAACCATCGCTGACGGCCAGCGGCGGCAATTCGTTCATGGGAAACAACGAGCTTCCGTGAATCGGCTCAGCGGCTTTCAGCGGCTTGCGTACCACTCGGCCAACGATCGTCGTGGCGTTCAGCAGGACGTCATTCCTGATCTCGTTGGCGGGCCATGGTCCCATGCCGATGTGCTCCTGCGTCAGGACGGTGCCGACTTCGACATCGCCAACGAGCATCGGAACGACCCGAGTGCCGATAGTTCGCGGCGGTGGCGGCTCTTTGGCGAGCAGTTGCTTGCCAACATAAAGTGCCACGAGCAGCCCCATAGCCACCATCATCATCACAATGAGTTTTGCAGGAGTGAGATTCTTCACCGGTCTGCTCCTCTGAGAGATTCGCGTTCGCTGCCAGCGGTCGTCTGCGTCAACCAGCCCACCCGGTTGATCAGCACGTCCGCCTGCCGCATCACTTAAAAACTGATCATCCGGAACCCGGACCACTCCGAGTCTCAATCCGCATGACGTATTCGTTATTCAGGACTCGCCGATCGACAACGGCGTCAGGCCGCTGGCAATCAACGAATCTAATATGGAGTGAGTAATCAAACCCGCTGCTCGAAAGCCGACGATTACTCTCTGATCATCTTTGTCACTTCGTAAAGCTTCCGATTCTTCAGGCTGTACCCGATTGGCCAGAGAAGATCAGGAGACGCACTGTTCATGTTGCAGGCAATGGCCACCGTGACGACGTCTCCAGAGCGTTGCCCTTGATCGATCGAAACTTCCATTGTTCGCTGCAGCCGTGGCGAGAGCACCCGGCGGATTTCTTCTTCCACAGCGTCGTACGTGACCCCTGGTATTGATGCTTTCCGGGCAGCTACTCGAGACGCCTCTGACAGTTCGCCGCGAGCGGTGAACAGCAAAGCAAACTCGAACAACCCGAACAGCACGATGGCCAGAATCGGCAACGTCATGATCAACTCAGCACTGAGCATTCCGGAGCGATCTTTGCGTCGCTTCGGTCCACGCCCGGTTTTCACTGAATCAACCCGTTTCATTGCTCAACCTGCCTCGAAAAGTCTTCTGAATTCTTTGACAACGACGTCGGCCTAAAACAGCGACGCCAGAACCTTCCCGCCGATCCACGGAAACTGCGGCAACTGCCAGGCAACAACCGCCCAGGTGGCCAGAGCAACCGGCACGGCGTATCCCATCGGGCGCCGATGCTGTCGCTGCTGGAGCGTTTCCTTTTTGGGCTTTTCGCCCTTCTTCAGCTTACCGGTCGCCAGGTATTTATCTTTGGTGTCATAAACGCCGCGTGAGAACATGCTGTAGACGATGACGAGGAATGTCCCCATCGCTGCGAAGATGACGCTGCCAATCAGCACCATGATGGTCAGCTTCCAGCCGAGCCACATCGACAGGCCGCCCATCAGTTTCACGTCTCCGCCGCCGCCGCTCCCGATAATCCAGAGCAGAAACAGCAGACCGAAGCCCGCTGCGAAGCCCAGGAAACCTTCGCCGAGTCCGGCCAGGCCGTGAAAGACAAGCTGGTAAACGATCCCGGCTCCGAAGAACGGAATCGTCAGTTTGTTTGGAATCTTTTTGATGCGAATGTCCGAGATGGCGGCGGTGACTGTGTAAGCACCGACACCGATCAGAAAGACGACCAGACCGATTGTTAATTCTGGAAACATAATCAGACTCGCTGCTCCGGTAAGTTCCTGCGGAACGGTGCCGCAAACGGCGTCAATGCCTGTCAGGCCAGCACCTCGTGAGCTGGACTCAAAGCCGGGATTGCCCGGCGGTGGAACTTCGACGGACTCGTCAACAAAGGCTCCGACGGCAAACGAGAGCAGCCGGAAGTCTGTGACAAACCTATGTCACGATCTGATCGAAGGCCCCATCAAACGCACAAACTGCGCAGATTTCCCATCCAATTATCCCTCGCCAGCGACACGCGTCAGGACCAGCATGGCAAAACCCTCAATTTACCGGGGCAACCAAAAGCGACACGCCGTCATAACCGGCACAACCAGCCCGAGTCCGGATTCGGGATGACACCGCAGACCGCTTCGGCACGTTTGACGGAACAGGCAGGTCGTCACGACACTTTGATTCAGCCGGGACTTCGTCCGAACGGCCGGAAGTGATCCATTGCTCGTGCCAAACTGGCGTCGAGGGAATTCAAGCAGCCTTTGTCGAGGCAGGCATAGAAGCCGACAGATCAGTGGTTGGCAGCTTGTCCAGGATCAGGGCGGCGCATTTCTGGATGGCGCCGCCTTCGACGAAACCTTCGCTGGCTTCGAGCAGGTCGTTGATGGCCTGCTGGCGTTCTTCGGGCAGGCGAATCCAGCGGTCCAGAACGTCGGTGATGCCGGTGATGACTTTGCTCGGATTTCCGACAGAAAGGAATTCGGGCATCACCTCGCGGCCGGCGATCAGATTCGGCAGGCTAATAAACGGACACTGCAGAAACAGGTCTCCGAGGATGCCGGTGACTCGGCTGACCCGGTAAAGCACGACGGCGGGCGTTTTTCGAGCCATCAGTTCCAGGCTGACCGACCCGGAAACCATCAGTGCGCAGTCGGCGGCTTCGATGATCTCGGGAGTTTTTCCAACGAAAAACTGAGCAGGAATCGTCGGCGCCTCGATCAGCAACTGCTGCAAACAACGGCGGCGATGCGAATCCCGGTAGCACGCCACCAGGAATGTCGCGTCCGGATGTCGCGCGTGCAGTTTCTTCAGCACCTGAATCATGACCGGCCAGCAGCGACCGACTTCCTGGCTCCGTGAACCTGGCAGCACGGCCACGGTGTGCGAACGTCGGTTCTTCCAGAGTTGAATAAACCGTTCATCCAGCACGTGATTGCTGACTTCGTCGAAGAAGGGATGCCCGACGTAGTCAACTTTGATGCCTCGGTCTTCGTACCAGTCCCGCTCAAACGGCAGTGCGGTGATGACGTGGTCGACAAACTTTCGAACCCGTTCCACTCGCCAGGGTCCCCACGCCCACAACTGAGGCGGCAGGAAGTAAAACACCGGGATTCCCCGAGCCTTCGCTTTGCGGGCGATCCACCAGTTGAAGCCTGGGAAGTCGACCAGGATCACGGCGTCGGGCTTTTGAGCGTCGAAGTAGCGTTCCGCCTGTTTGACGATCCGGTAGAACTGAAACAGCAGCGGGATGACTTTGAAAAAGCCCATCACGGCGAGATTCGTCAGGCGAAAGAGTGAATCCAGCCCGGCCTGCTCCATCTGAGGCCCGCCGAAACCGCTGAACCGCAGATCGGACCGGCGAGCCTGCATTTCCTGCATCAGATGAGCGGCATGCTGATCGCCGCTGGGTTCGCCAACGGAAAAAAAGATATTCATCGCGATTCCATTCGCCGGTTACTTAAGCGACCTCGTCCGACGCGGCAACATTCTCGCCGGCAGACGTAAGGCTCTAAATCCACTGGAAGGTACGACTGGCAGGGCAATTACGTCAACACGGATCGCTCGGAGATGGCCGCTCTCAGCAGGCCGTCTTCCACTTCATTCTTTCCCTCAAAGTAGCCGAACCGGCCAGCGACAACTGATCGACAACGGACAGAAACAGGTCCATGAATGAGCACGGTTCTCCACGGGCGATCTGGATTCGTCATGAAACAATCGGTGTCGGTCTGTGAAAATCCGTGGCTCGTTGCCGGCATCTTTCTCGATGCGATCCTTGGCGTCATCGCGGCTTTGCGTCAGATTGCCAGCTACCGACAAGTCACAAACGCAGGAGCATCATCCATGAAGATCGACCGGATCGAGCTGTTTCACGTCGCGATGCCGCTGATTTATCCGTGGCGGACGGCCTACGGCGAAGACGCCGCGATTCATTCGGTTCTGTGCCGAATGACGAGCGGCAGTGTCGATGCCTGGGGAGAAAGTGCTCCGTTCGCCGCTCCGTGTTACAGCCCCGAGTGTGCAGCCGGCGTCTTCGGCATGAATCGAGACTGGCTGGCTCCGACGCTGCTCGGCAAGGAAATTGAAAGCGGCGAGCAACTTCAGTCAGAGCTTTCTCTGTTCAAAGGCAACCCGTTCGCCAGGGCCGTGCTAGACACTGCCTGGTGGAGCCTTCAAGCAAGACTTCAGAACAAGCCCCTCCACGAATTGCTCGGAGCAACCCGCAACGAAGTTTCTGTCGGAGCTGATTTCGGAGTGATGGACTCAGTTGATGATCTGCTTGAAGCCGTCGGCCCAGCGGTTGAAGCCAGCTTCCCTCGGATCAAACTGAAGTTTCGCCCCGGCTGGGACGTCCCCATGCTCGACGCCGTGCGAAGCCAGCACCCCGACCACACCTTCCACATCGACTGCAACAGTGGCTACCGGATTTCCGACGCTGACCTGTTCCGGCAGATCGACAAGTACCACCTGGCAATGATCGAACAGCCGCTGCAGCATGACGACCTGCTCGACCACGCCGAACTGCAACGGCAGATTGCAACGCCGGTCTGTCTCGACGAAAGCATCGTCACCGTGCGGCAGACCGAGCAAGCCATCGCTCTCAAAAGCTGCCAGTACGTCAACGTAAAACCTGGACGTGTCGGCGGATTAACCATCGCGAAAGCGATTCACAATGTGTGTCAGCGGGCGGGCATTCCCTGCTGGGTTGGAGGCATGCTGGAAAGCTCAACCGGAGCCGGCATCTGCACCGCTCTGGCGATGCTCGACAACTTCACCTACCCGGCCGACATCTTTCCGAGTTCGCGGTTCTACACCGAAGACCTGGCCGAAGAACCGTTGGAACTGGTTTCGAGTGCCGAAGGAATCCCTTCCGTACGAGCGTTCGCGACAATCCCCGATCCCAATTCGGAGCGACTGCAAAAGCTGACACTCCAACACGAAATCATCGTCTAACCCTTTGCCTGAATGAAAAAATCGCAGAGTGCGCTGAGGGCTCGCAGAGTTTCAGGAGAGTTCTCCTCTGCGTCTTTTTCCTCTGCGCCCTCTGCGATTTAAAAGTCAGTCGGCAGGCACCTGAATCAGGCGGCATCCTTCGGTGGAGCTGGCGCGGCTTCCACTTTCGGAGCGGGAGGGGCTTCAGCCGGTGGAGCAGGCACGCCGTTCGGCTCACCACTCGGAACCGGAAGAACATCGACTGCGTGAGGCGCCGCGCAGGTCGCTGGCTTGGGTGAGCAGCACGTTACCTTTGGCTCGGGACAGGTTCGTTTCACCGTGCGGCACGTCGTGGTCGGCTGGCATCGCTGCGGGCAGCACGTCACCGAAACGGTAATCGGACAAACCGGCTTGATGATCGGAGCACGCAGCGCGTTGCACGGAGCACGGCGGCAGCAGATTGCCGGGCGAGCCGTCATTCTCGGCTGACACGTATTACAGACCGGGGCCGGAGCCGCACAATCTCCCGCAGTTGCCTGCAACGAACTCAAGGTTGCGATCGCAGCAGCCAGTGACAGAGTTCCACTCATAAGTCGACGCATCGTAAGACCTCGCGTATTTCAGAATGTGATTGAGTTTTCGCAAACAGCGGCGCGAGTATGCGTTCGCAACTTCACATTCTCAACGAGCAACCGAGCGTTTCGAGTCGGATTTCGATCAGGCGGGACTACGACCGGTCCAGCCGGCAAACTTTCAACAACGGTCGATCGGTGGCCCACACGAACTCCGCTGTCAAGTTTCCAGATCACCGATGAAGGCGGTCCCGTTGAACTGAACTCTGCGAAGGTCACAATCTCTCATCTCAACCTGACCCGTTAAACCCTGACCGAAGTGTAAATTTCATGCAGCCTCGCCGACGCCTTGGAAAAACGAATATCGAAATCACACCCGTGGCGATGGGCTGCTGGCCGGTGACGGGGATTACGAGTGTGGATGTCACTCGCGAACGCAGCGAGGCGACGATTCGTGCGGCTTTCGACGCCGGCATCAACTTTTTCGACACGGCGTACATGTACGGGTACGACGGCGAGAGTGAGAAGATGATCGGCGACGTGCTGGGCGGCGTGCGCGACGAAATCGTCATCGCGACAAAGTGCGGGCTGCACTGGGAAAACAAAGTCAGCGTCAGCGATGCCAGCCCCGAAAGAATCATTGCTGAGTGCGACGAAAGCCTGCGGCGACTCAACACGGATCGAGTCGAACTTTACTACCTGCACGCTCCCGATCCGCAGGTTCCTGTGGCTGAATCGGCTGGGGCGATTTCAGAATTGATGCAGGCGGGAAAGGTTCTTGCTGCGGGACTTTCAAACGGATCCGTCGATGAACTGGCCGAATTTCATGCGGCGTGCCCGCTGTCGGCTTACCAGCCTCACTACAACATGCTGCAACGTGAGATCGAAGATTTTCAACTTCCGTGGTGCGTTGAGAACTCCGTCTCAACGATGGTTTACTGGCCTCTTATGAAGGGATTACTGGCTGGAAAACTCGCTCGTAATCACCAGTTTGATCCCAAAGACGGGCGACAGAAATACCCGATGTTTCAGGGCGACGAGTGGAAAAAGAACCACGACTTCATCGATCGGCTGCGCGAGATTGCGGGTGGTCTGGGGCGATCTCTTCCGGAACTGGTCGTCAACTGGACGATTCAGCGCCCAGGCATCACCAGCGCACTCTGCGGTGCTAAAAGACCGGAGCAAATCGCCGAAACAGCCAACGCCTTGACCTGGGAATTGCCCGCCGAAGTCATCAGTGAAATCGACCAGGCGATCGTCGACCGCGGCCCCACCGTGTCGCGCGGCGCGGTGTAGCGAGTCTGGTCCGGCCATCATCAAACGCTTTCCCTCAAGCGGCGATCGCATTCTGAATTCGCGTAAACGTGAGGATCGATCCTGCAGGATATGACGTTTGTTACTGCATTGTCGACGTCGTCGAGATTGCTCACTGCGGCATCAGCCACGTCCGATACGACAGAGAGGCATTGGTATTGGCAGGTGAATCACCCACCTTCCTGATGACATGCCATTGGGTCAGAAATTTCGGACACGAACCCGGCAATCCGGGAGGCATCTCATGCGAACACTCATCCTGCTTTCATTCGTCGCAATGATCACCGGTTGCCAGCACACACAACATTGCACGCAACCATGCCGCTCGAAGTCTCCGCTTTCGTCGTGCAACGTTCGAGATGCGGGAACCTGTCGCGACCAGACGTCAGCTCGACGGCCTTGCGATTTGAGTAATGCTTGTCGTCAGGTCCAGTCGTCATGCCAGAAGGTCTGCCAGACTCCGCCGAACCTGGGATGCAAACAGCCGACGATCGGCTGGAAGGAAGTTAAAGTACCCGTCCTGAAACTGAAGGATCGCCAGCCAAACTGTATCGCCGATCGATCTTGCAGCAGTCGGCCATCGTGCAACCAGCAGCCTCAATGCGGAACTCAGGGTTGCTGTCCTGCTCCGACGCCGGGCTCTTACCACAAGCTGCCAACGCCAGCCAGCGAGGCAACACCGTTCCTCACTCTGCCCCCGCAACCGGAAGCGCATCCGGAAGCGGCAGTTCCTCAGCCTCAAGCGTGGCACGTTCAGAACACCTTGCAGCAACCAATTGCGAGTTCAGCGACGACGAATCTCGCTGAGCGAACTCAGGCGCTGGAAAATCAGGTCAACCAGATTCATTCCATGCTGCAGCAACGCCACGCAACCAGTCTGCCCGGCACGGGGTTCATCGACACGAGCAGCCAGCAATACCAGCAAAAAGAAGTCATCATGCTTCCGCCACCTGCGTGGCGAACGATGGACGGCGTGCCGCCGATTCCGGACTCGTCCATCGAACAGACGAGCGGCT
>JADHNX010000202.1 GCA_016779365.1 Planctomycetaceae bacterium | reverse complement strand
TGCATACCCTCACGAATGCTCGCCTCAGTGAGACGACCGCGATTCATGAACGACAGCGCGCTTTTTAAGTTGTCGGTTATGCCTTCAAACATACCGGAGCCGATTTGTCGTCAGAGGTCGTAAACTCCTGCGACAACGCAGTTTAAGCTTCGACATGATCTGTTCTGTAGTGACCACTTGGCGTAAAAACGCGGTGGGAAGCGAGGCAGTCTACGGACAGGCCGAGCCAATATCAACGCAATCAGAGTCTGGCTGAAGATCTACTCCAACACCACCTTTTCTGCCGCAACATCTTACGCCGTTGAGGCTTCTGTCGCGAAGAAGGCAAATTCTCCGGACTGAGCATCGACGGTGATGATTGCTCCGTCCTCAAATCGGCCAGCGAGAAGCTCTTTCGCCAGAGCATTCTGAATTCGTTGCTGAATCGCTCGTTTCAGAGGTCTTGCTCCATAGGCCGGATCGTAGCCTTCCTCAGCGAGCAGATCGCGAGCAGCGTCGGTGACGACCAGTTGCAGATTGTTCTCTTCGACGAGTTTCTGCAGGCCAGTCAGTTGCAGATCGACGATCTGACGAATCTCGTTCATGCCGAGCGGGTGAAACACAACAGTTTCGTCGACGCGGTTCAGGAACTCCGGCAGAAACTCGCGACGCAGCGCCTCCATTGCGGCGTCGCGAATCTCGTCATCGCTCGACGAGCCAGCCATCTCCATGATCTGGTGGCTTCCAATGTTCGACGTCATGACGACAATCGTGTTTGAGAAATCGACCGTCCGTCCGTGACTGTCCGTCAGTCGCCCATCGTCAAGCAACTGCAGCAGCACGTTGAAGACGTCTCGATGAGCCTTCTCGATCTCGTCCAGCAGGATGACCGAGTACGGCTGCCGGCGCACGGCCTCGGTCAGCTTGCCGCCTTCTTCGTAACCGACGTATCCTGGAGGGGCACCGATCAGTCGCGACACGGCGTGCTTCTCCATGAACTCGCTCATGTCGATGCGAACCATGTTCCGCTCATCGTCAAACAGGAACCCGGCGAGAGCCTTGCACAGCTCGGTTTTTCCGACGCCTGTCGGGCCAAGGAAAATGAACGAGCCAATCGGACGGTTCCGGTCCTGCAACCCGGACCGCGAACGGCGAACGGCATCAGAAACGGCGACGACGGCTTCGTGCTGGTTGATCATCCGCTCGTGAATGCGGTCTTCCATTGACAGAAGTTTTTCTCGTTCGCCTTCCAACATTTTCGAAACAGGCACGCCGGTCCAAGTGCTGACGACTCGAGCGATGTCTTCCGGGGTGACTTCTTCTTTCAGGAGACGCTCTCCGTCGCCAGCACGAGTCTCGGTCAGTTTTGCTTCAACTTCGGCCAGTTTCACCTGAGCCGTTTTAATCTGCTGCTCAACTTCGTAGGCCCGCATGAAGTCTTCATTCGAATTCGTCTGCCGAGCACGATTGAAAACCTGCTCGTATTCGGTCCGCAGTTTGTCGATTTCTTCCTTCAGTGGTTGCACTCCGGACAGCGCCTGCTTTTCAGATTCCCACTGAGCTTTCAACTGGTTGACGCCTTCTTCGCGGTCAGCGATTCGTCGCTGCAGCTCATCCAGTCGTTGCCGGCTGTCGGCACTTTTCTCCGTCGCAAGAGCCGCTGCTTCGATCTGCATTCTCGTCAACTCGCGAGTCGCCTCGTCGACTTCCGCAGGCATCGAATCAATTTCCATCCGCAGTCGACTGGCGGCTTCGTCGACCAGGTCAATCGCTTTGTCCGGCAGAAAACGATCCGAGATATACCGGTCGGACAACGTTGCCGCCGAGATCACCGCGTCATCGGTAATGCGAACTCCGTGGTGAGATTCGTATCGCTCTTTGAGACCTCGCAGGATCGAGATCGTGTCCTCGACGTTCGGTTCCTGAACCAGCACCGGCTGGAATCGCCGTTCGAGCGCCGGATCTTTTTCGATGTACTTGCGATATTCATCGAGCGTCGTCGCGCCGACGCAGTGCAGCTCGCCGCGAGCGAGTGCAGGTTTCAACAGGTTGGAAGCATCCATCGAGCCTTCGCTGGCTCCGGCGCCGACGACAGTGTGCAGCTCGTCGATAAACAGGATGACCTGGCCGTTGGAATCGGTGACTTCTTTCAAAACCGCTTTGAGCCGGTCTTCGAACTCGCCCCGATATTTGGCACCGGCGATCAACGCTCCCATGTCGAGTGCGACGACGGTTTTATCTTTCAGATTCTGTGGAACGTCCCCCATGATGATGCGGTGGGCGAGTCCTTCGACAATCGCCGTCTTGCCGACGCCGGGTTCACCGATCAGTACCGGGTTGTTCTTGCGGCGGCGGGACAGAACCTGGATGACTCTACGGATTTCGGTGTCGCGACCGACGACCGGATCGATCTTTCCCTGCCGAGCCTGTTCGACCAGATTGATCCCGTACTTTTCAAGAGCCTGGTATTTTTCCTCGGGTGACTGATCATTGACCGTTTGCCCGCCGCGGATCGACTTGAGGGCTTCCAGAATGTCGTGCTCGCCGACGCCGTGCAGGTTGAGCAGTTTCTTCGCTTCAGTGTCGACTTTGATCAGCCCGATCAGCAGGTGCTCGGTCGACAGAAACTGATCCTTCATCAGGTCTGCCTGCTTTTGGGCGGTGTCAAAAACTTTCGACAGTTCTGCTCCGAGCCCGACCTGAATCCCGGCTCCGGAAACTTTCGGGAGTCTTTTCAGTTCTACGTCCGTGGCCTGAGCGATCTGATCCGGGCTGGCTCCAATCTTCTGAAACAGAGGCCGCACGACTCCCTGCTGCTCATCGAGCAACGCTCGCAACAGATGCACGGCCAGCAGCTGATGATGGCTGCGGTCTTCAGCCAGTTGCTGAGCTCGTTGAAGGGCTTCCTGAGCTTTGACCGTCAGCTTGTCGAATCGGATGGACATGTTTCTTCTCCCGATGAAGTTGCGGTGTGCGCGCAACGGTAACGCAAGGATCAAACAAGGGAACAAGCCGCGGCCATCACGGTTGTTGGAAAAGCGAAGGGATCAGCGTTGATCAAGCGACCGCGGTGAGGCGGGATTCAGGATCGAAGAAAGTCTGTCTTGACAACCAGACCCTGCGATCCGAAATCCGGCCCCACGGCGGCGGCGTGCCGGAGGGAGTGGCACGCCGCCTCGTGGAGTCAGCAATTATCGTGAACTACTTCTTCTCGAACTCGGCGTCGATGACGTCATCATCTCCGCCGCCAGCAGTTGCTCCGGCGGTTTCAGGTTCGGCTCCGCCCTGAGCACCGGCCTGTTCGTACAGAGCGGCGAAGGCTTTCGCGGCCTGTTGGAGATCGTCGATGGCTGACTTGATCTTGTCGATATCGTCGCCCTCGGCGGCTTCTTTGACTTTGGTAACAGACGCTTCGATGGCCGACTTCGAGGCGTCGTCCAGCTTGTCGCCAAATTCGGTGATCGATTTTTCGGTCTGGAAGGCAAGTCCCGACGCCTGATTCTTGACGTCCGCCAGTTCGCGACGCTTCTTGTCCGTTTCGGCGTTCGCTTCGGCGTCCTTCCGCATTTTCTCGATCTCTTCCTCCGACAGTCCGCTCGACTGCTCGATACGAACATTCTGCGATTTCCCGGACGCTTTGTCCTTCGCCGAAACATTCAGAATACCGTTCACGTCGATGTCGAAAGTCACTTCGATCTGCGGCACGCCTCGCGGTGACGGCGGGATGCCGTCCAGGTTGAACTGCCCGAGCTGGCGATTGTCGCGAGCCATCGGTCGTTCGCCCTGAAAGACGGTAACGGTCACCGCTGGCTGATTGTCCGCAGCGGTCGAGAAGATTTCGCTCTTCGTGGTTGGGATGGTCGTGTTTCGTTCGATCAGGACAGTCAGCACTCCGCCTTCGGTTTCGATGCCGAGCGACAACGGCGTAACGTCCATCAGAACAACGTCGGTGACTTCACCCGAGATGATGCCGCCCTGAATGGCTGCTCCCACCGCGACAACTTCGTCTGGGTTGACACCCTTGTGAGGCTCGCGACCGAACAGTTCTTTGACGAAAGCCTGGACCTTCGGAATTCGAGTTGAACCGCCCACCAGCACGACTTCGTCAACCTCGCCCTTACCGAGCTTCGCGTCTTTCAGCGCGTTGAGAACCGGGTTGCGGCAACGTTCGACGAGCGGATCGATCAGACGTTCAAAGTCCGACCGCGAGATCGACATCTGAAGATGCTTCGCACCGGACGCGTCCGCCGTGATGAACGGCAGGTTGATGTCCGTGTTCTGCTGGCTCGAAAGTTCCTTCTTGGCTTTCTCCGCAGCTTCTCGAAGTCGCTGCAGCGCCATCGCGTCTTTACGCAGATCGATACTGTTGTCTTTTTCGAACTGGTCAGCAATGTGGTTGATCAGCTCTTCGTCAAAGTCGTCACCGCCCAGGTGAGTGTCACCATTGGTGCTGAGTACTTCGACCAGTTCGTCGCTGACTTCCAGCACGGAGACGTCAAACGTTCCGCCACCGAGGTCGAAGACGGCGATCTTCTGATCCTTCTTCTTTTCCAACCCGTAAGCCAGAGCGGCTGCGGTTGGCTCGTTGATGATTCGCGAAACTTCCAGACCAGCGATCTGGCCGGCGTCTTTTGTGGCCTGTCGCTGAGCATCGTTGAAGTACGCCGGAACGGTGATGACCGCCTTGTTCACTTTGTGACCCAGATAGCTTTCGGCCGATTCCTTCAACTTGCGAAGAACGATCGCAGAGATCTCTGGCGGCGTGTGCTCCTTGCCGTTGACTTCGATTTTGACGTAGTCATCAGCGCCGCCGACCACGTGGTACGGGACGATTTTCTCTTCGGACGCGACTTCCTTGTGACGTCGCCCCATGAATCGCTTGGCCGAGTAGATCGTGTTGTGCGGGTTGGTGACAGCCTGCCGCTTGGCTGGCTCACCGACCAGCGTCTCGCCTTTATCCGTGAACGCAACGACACTCGGCGTCAGTCGGTTACCTTCGAGGTTTGCGATGACTTTTGCCTCTTTACCTTCCATCACGGAAACGACGGAGTTGGTTGTTCCCAGGTCGATGCCGATGACTTTTTCGCCTTCAGCCATGATGTCTCTCCTTTGGGGCTCTACTTGTCTTAATTTGTCTTATCTGTGGCAGCTTATCGCTGCAGCGACGCAGCCAGCGGATTTTCCCGCACTTCAGCAGCGAAAGTTCGCCAGTGACCCGATGTCACGAGGCCGTGCAGCCAGGTTTTGTCAACTGCCCGGCAAGAAAGCAAAGGTCGTGCCAATACTTTCCCAAACAGCCACCACAAGCTTTATCCTACTATTCAGTAAGTGGTTACGAGGATCCAACAGTGACTGCTCACTCAAAGACAGAATGCCATTTTGGCAACTTCTCGGGAGCACAGGCCCGCGCGCAACTGCCGGCCAATTTGGCAGAGCCAGGCTGACGAGCCGTAGAGCCGTGCCTTTCGGGGGCACCTTACCTGCGCAGGTTAAACACTGACGCAAGGCCGCGAACTCGCAAAAGTTTACAAGAAGATTTCTTCTGCAGTGCTCACTGCGAGAATTTACGCTCACATCCTTAGTGCTTCTGACACAAAACATCAGTAAGAGCCACGGATTGACGGATTGGTTAAGAGTGCACTTTGTGGCATCCAGAAGTCATCCGTGAAAATCTGCGTCCAGCCGTGACTAACCGATGATTGCGGCTTTGAGCGGGAATGTCGGCGGCGCGGGATCGTAACGCCGGAAAATTCTCGTCAGTACTCAGGTGGACTTTGTTGAATCGTGAACGGCGAAGTCGTACTGTGCCACGCCGTTCCGAACTGGCTTTTGAATCTGTTTCAGAGAAAGCTGTCCATGATCCTCACTGGTCACGAGATCAAGCAGCAGCTCAACAAGAACATCGTGATCGAGCCGTTCGACGAGAAGTACCTTAACCCGAACGGCTACGACTTACGGCTGCACGACGAGTTGCTTGTCTACGAGGAAATCGTGCTCGACATGCAGCGTCCGAATCGGTTGCGTCGGTACACAATTCCCAAAGAAGGCTTCGTGCTGAATCCGAATCAGCTCTATTTGGGCCGGACTCTGGAACGAACCGAGACGCACAACCTGGTTCCCATGATTGAAGGACGATCGTCTGTCAGCCGACTGGGTCTCTTCGTGAACTGCACGGCCGGATTTGGCGACATCGGCTTCAGCGGGTACTGGACGCTGGAAATTTTCGCAGTGCAGCCGGTGCGGATTTATCCGGGCATTCCGATCTGCCAGATGTTCTACCACACGGTGGAAGGCGACATTACGGAATACGCCAGCCGCAAGTACCAGAACAACGACGACATCCAGCCGAGCCTTCTCTACACGGAATTCGAAGAAGAGAAAAAGGACCCTCAGATGCGACTGTCGTTCGGCCAGGAGTCGTCCTGAGTCCTCGCACCGGGATTAGCCAGCCGATGCTTCAAGGCGGACATCAACGTCGCCGAGGATGGCGTCCAGTTCTGACAGCTCTTCGTCAACCAGTGTGTCGTCGTCTCCGAAGTCCAGCCAGGTGTCGCTTTCCGTGCGAATGTCGGACGACGCATCAGGGCAATCAGTGCATTGTGCGGCGACCTGTGCAAACTCCGATTCAATCTCCAGGAAAACGTCGACCAGTCGCGGGTCAAACTGTTTCCCCGACTCGGCACGGATAATCTCGACGCAGCGTTTGTGATCGTACGCGCCTTTGTAAACGCGACGAGCCGACAGAGCATCGTAGACATCAGCGATGGCGACAATTCTTGCCGAAAGAGGAATCGATTCACCGGCCAGCTTTGACGGGTAGCCGGAACCGTCCCAGCGTTCGTGATGGAAGACTGCTATTTCGTGGGCAAGCGTCAGGAAGTTGGAATCCCCCAGGCACTGTTGGATCTGGAAAAGGCATTCGCCGCTGATTCTGGTGTGAGCCTGCATTCGCCGCCGTTCGTCATCGGTGAGGCGCCCTGGCTTTCGGAGAATCGCATCTTCAATCCCAACCTTACCGATGTCGTGCAGCTCGGCGCTTGGTCGAATTTTCTCAATCAGACCACTCGAAACCTGCCCGGCAAGTTCAGGATGCCGTGACGCAGTCCTCGCCAGTTTTTCAGCGTAAATTCCGACTCGATCGAGGTGACCTTGAGATTCCTCATCCCGTGATTCGGCAAGCCGCGACAGTCCCAGAACAATGGCGCTGCGAGTTCGAGCCAAAGCCTGTCGATGCTGTGCGACGCTGGCTTCAGACTGCGCCTGTTGCCTGCGACAGGCTCGATAAATACGGCTGAAGAGAAGGAAGCCAATTGCTCCCTGAACAGCCCCCCCGAAAATGAAAGCACTGGTAATCGGCGACGAAAGACCACCGATTGCGGTTGTCGAAGCCGGCATGAGGTCAGCCGCGTTCAGAAGTTGCTGATGAACCGCCAGACCAACCGCCTGAAGGACAGCCAATAGAGAAATATGTTTCGTCCACCAGACGCGTCGAAGAGCGAGCGAGCTTGAATCTGAAGTCCAGCTCATACTCTCGATAATGTCTGGTGTATCGGCTCCAACCTGACTCAGGCAGAGAATCGATCCGGTATCAGCGGTTGAAAACGCCGACCGGAGCGATGTATCTGCGATGCCTGATCGATCGGCCACTTGATTGAAAAGCCTTGCTGAAACGAATTGGTGCCTCAATCCCCAAATCGAAGATGCAGGATTAGGGTTTGCACCATCGACGTCACACGGGTGGGTTAGTCCCGAAACAAATTAGCGTTTTCTACGTCAGGCTTTTCAGACTGCCGTTGAGATAACAAGCCAGTCAGGAAAGCCTGAAGTATTTTGTTTCGGGACCATTAATTAGCCGGATAGAGGACGGTCAATCACTCGTCGTAGTTATTGTTTAGGTCACGGTCGGCATCGGGGCAAAAAATTTTGAGTGCCTATCGGGCGAGTTCGCATCCATAGTCAGTCGATAATTCTGATTATCTCAGTTGGATTGCTCGCAATTTGACCATCTGAGGCCGCAGTCCGTACGATCCTCGCGAACGGGAGTATTTTTCGTCGTTGTTTGTGCACACAACGTGACCAATGAAAACAACGAGAGCAGGAGCCGGGATGCCTCGAAAACTGATCATCGACGCCGATCCGGGAATTGGCGACGCGTTTGCCATCGCGCTGGCGACTCTCGACCCGAACATCGACCTGATCGGAGTGACCGCCTCTTCCGGATGCGTATCCGG
>JADHNX010000201.1 GCA_016779365.1 Planctomycetaceae bacterium | reverse complement strand
GACAATGCGGACACTCATAGCCCATCGGCAGTTTGACGTCCTGAGTCTCGCCCGCGACCGACGCAATCGTAAACCGCACCGCGTCCGTCCCGTACCGATCGATCAAATCCTGAGGGTCGCAGCCGTTCCCCTTCGACTTACTCATCGTCTGCCCGAAGCCATCCAGAATCTTCGGATGCACATGCACATGGCCAAACGGAATGTCGCCCATGTTGTACAGCCCGGTGAGCACCATCCGAGCGACCCACAGCGTGATGATATCGCGAGACGTAATGAGCACGTTGCCGGGGTAGAAGTAGTCGAGAACCTCGTTAGTTGATGGTTGATTGTTGATTGTTGATGGACTGGCTTCACCAGCCAGCGGCGGATTGTTCTCCGTATCCGGCCACCCCAGCGTCGCATGCGGCCAAAGTGCCGAGCTGAACCAGGTGTCGAGAACGTCTTCTTCCTGCTGAAACGAATGGAATCGTGAGATACGCGTCGCCGCAACCTTTGCTTCAGCATTTGCCGCTTCGACCGTCTCCGTTCGCTCAAGCGGATTTTTTTTCAAGTCAATCAAAAGGTTCAATGCAGCCTCAGCGGCCTCGCTACCTGCACAACAATAGATCGACTGAAAGTCAAAACTGACTGCATACTCACCGTCAGAAACTCCTGCGGCCAACATAAACTCGGCGAGTTCACTCCGAGCCTGACTCTGAATCTCCTCATTGGACGGATCAAGGTCCATTTGGGAATCATTGTGAACGGCATCGCTGAGCACCCCCATCCAAACCGGAATCCGATGCCCCCACCAGAGTTGGCGGCTGATGCACCAGTCGCGTTTTTCTCCGAGCCAATCAAGATAAGTCCGCTGGTAGCGCTGCGGGAAAAAGCGGACGCGGCGGTCATCGACGGCGTCCATCGCTGACTGAGCAAGCCCCGGCTTGCCGTCAGCCCAATCGTCCATTTTCACGAACCACTGATCCGACAGGTACGGCTCGACCGGCGACTTGGAGCGATCGCTATGCGCCAGTTCGATCTTGCGATCTTCGACTTCGACGAAGTGGCCGAGAGCTTCCATGTCCTCGACGATTTTCGTCCGGCAGTCGTACCGGTCCATGCCCTGATACTTCTCGCCGCCGTGCTCGTTGATCGTTGCATCGGGGTTGAGAATGTTGATCTGCTCAAGATTGTTCCGCAGACCGCAGGCGTAGTCGTTGTGGTCGTGAGCTGGCGTCACCTTCACGCAGCCGGTCCCAAGTTCCTTCTTTGCCAGCAACGCGTCGGCAATGATCGGAATCACTCGGCCTGTCACCGGAATTCGCACGTGCTTCCCGACAAGATGCTCATACCGTTCGTCAGTCGGGTGAACACAGACCGCCGAGTCACCAATCATCGTCTCCGGCCGCGTTGTCGAGAACGCCAGCTTCTCGCCGGTCTCAATCCAGTCCAGAGTCGAGTGTCCAGAGTCCAGAGACTCTGAACCGCCGCCCTCTGGGCTCTCGTCACTGGACCCTCGACTCTCAACTACTGGATATGTGAACGTCCAGAAGTGGCCGTCAACTTCCTCGTGAAAGACTTCGTCGTTGGCCACTGCCGTCTGCAGATGCGGATCCCAGTTGACCAGTCGTTTCCCTCGGAAGATCAGCCCGTCTTTGAAGAACCGGAAGAAAGTCCGACGCACGGCCTTCGAGCAGGTCTCGTCCAGCGTGAACCGAGTCCGTCGCCAGTCGCAGCTTGCTCCGAGCTGCCGAAGCTGCTCAAGAATCCGCTTCTCGTAGGAATCTTTCCACGCCCAGATTCGCTCGACCAGAGCCTCGCGGCCGATGTCGTGCCGGGTGAGCCCTTCCTCTTCAAACATGCGCCGCTCGACCACAGCCTGCGTGGCGATGCCGGCGTGATCAGTGCCGGGCATCCACAGCGCTTCGTAACCCTGCATCCGTCGCCAGCGAGTGATCAAATCCTGCAACGTGCCATTCAGTGCGTGCCCCATGTGCAACGCACCGGTCACGTTCGGCAGCGGAATCATGATCGTATGCGGCTTCTTATTCGGATTCGGATTGGCATCGAAGTAGCCGTTCTCTTTCCAGTAATCGAGCCACCGACTCTGGACTTCGGACGGTTGATACTGCTTAGGAAGTTCTGTGCTCATGATTCGGTGACGCTATGAAATCAGGTGATATGTGTTTTGTAAAAACGGTGGGCAGGGTGCGTATTGACGCACCATCGGTCCACATGCCGCAACGGTGCGTCAAGACGCACCCTGCAACTGACAAGTTTCTGCTAACCGGCGACGGCACCTTCGTCTTTAAAGAGCTTGTACTCGACGCTGTCGACCAGGGCGAGCCAGCTCGCTTCGATGATATTTTCGCTGACGCCAACAGTGCTCCACACGTCGTCTTCGTCGCGACTTTCGATCACCACGCGAACGCGAGCGGCCGTGCCTTCGGCGGAATTGATCACTCGAACTTTGTAATCAACCAGATGCATTTCTGAGAGCGTCGGGTAAACCGGAAGCAACGCTTTTCGAAGAGCCGCGTCCAGCGCGTTGACCGGGCCGTCTCCATCCCCGACGACGTGAACCACTTCGCCGTTAACCGTCAGCTTGACCGTTGCTTCAGTCTGGGCCGGAGCGTCTGCTGCGGACTCAACGTTGACTCGGTGGTGGATGCGTTTGAATTTTGGCTCGTACGTGCCGGCGACTTTTTTGATCAGCAGATCGAACGAAGCCTCGGCGGCTTCAAACTGGTAACCGACGCTTTCCAGATCCTGAACTCGTTCCAGAATCTTCGTCATCAGCTCGCCGTCATTCTCGATCTGATACTTCGTCGCCTTGGCGACAATATTCGACCGACCGGACAGTTCACTGACCAGGACGCGTCGCTCGTTGCCGACGAGTTCCGGTTTGATGTGCTCGTAACTTTCGGCGATTCGGTTGATCGCGTGCACGTGCATGCCGCCTTTATGAGCGAACGCGCTGATCCCGACGAAAGGCTGATTGTTGCGAAAATTCATGTTCGCAATTTCGTAGACGTACCGAGACAGCTCGGCCAGATGCGCGAGAGAACCTTCCCGCAACGCTTCGTAGCCTTCCTTCTTCAAAAGCAGGTTCGCAACAACGCTCAACAGGCAAACGTTACCGCAGCGTTCGCCGATGCCGTTGATCGTGCCCTGAACCTGAACGGCCCCTCGGTCGAGAGCCGCCAGCGAGTTCGCCACGGCCAGATCGCTGTCGTTGTGACAGTGAATGCCGACGGGGATCGAGATCTCACGACGAAGCAGATCGACCGCCGCAGCAATCTCTTCCGGCAGCCGGCCGCCGTTCGTATCGCACATGCAGACCAGCGAGGCCCCCGCTTCTTCCGCCGCCTTGAGCGTCTTAAGCGCGAACTCCTCGTTCGCGCGCAGGCCGTCGAAGCAATGCTCGGCGTCGTAGATGACCTCGCGGCCTTCCGCGACCAGAAACGCGACCGAATCGCGGATCATTGCGAGGTTCTCTTCCTCATCAACTCGCAGAACTTCGTTGACGTGCAGATCCCAGGTTTTGCCGACGACGGTGATGACCGGTGCCTTCGAATCTCGAAGAGCACACATGCCGATGTCTTCTTCCGCGCCGACCCCACGCCGCCTGGTCATCCCGAAAGCGGCGACTTTGGCGTGCTTCCAGTCCATGTCGGCGGCTCGCTGAAAAAACTCTTCGTCTTTGGGATTCGACAACGGATACCCGCCCTCGATGTAGTCAAAGCCGAGTTCGTCGAGCTTCTTCGCGATCAGCAGCTTGTCCTGAAGGGAAAAGTTGACGCCCTCCCCCTGGCTGCCGTCTCGAAGCGTCGTGTCGTATGTCTGAATTCGGGTGGCCATGAAGTGCCGTCCTGTTTTTCGCCTGACGACCGCCTCTCGCAAGTTACCCCACGAAGGAAATCGCCAGGCCGGTTAACTGCCTGTGTGAACTGTGTTTCGGCTGACCGGGGCACTCGTCAACGGACTGTGCGAACCGGACGCCTATGAAAAAACCCTCAGGCCCGCGACCTGAGGGTTATGACGATCTTGTGTGTCAGCGTTGCCTCAGATTCGCTCCTCAGGAGATGGTAATCACAATAATCTCGACCGGAATCGCGAACGCCCGGCGAACCAAAGAATCAATCTGAGTGGAAAAAGCGAACATCGCCCAAACCCTGAAATGAATGAAATACTCGTCGAGAGGCACAAAGTCAGCCTCACGACGCACGGAGTCTAGCGCCGGTTCGCGTCCCGGTCAAACTCCCGTCATTCCGGGAAAACACCAGACACGAAAAAACCGGCTGGTTCCCGAAGGCACCAGCCGGCTGTGTTACTCAGTTTGCCGTAATAACAATCTTCCTGATTAGAACGTGAGGATCACGTCAACCGAGAAGGTAGTTTCGTTGGAACCGTTGATAGTTCCGTTGTTGAAACCAAGGTTTCCATCAGCAGCAACCTGTCCACCCGGACTCCAGTCGTATTTGACTTCCGGACGAATCGTGATCTGCGAATGAGGCTTGATGTTTACACCACCGGTGACGGCGTAGACCGACGTTCCGTCGTTCTTCCACCATTCGGCTCGTCCACCAACTCCGACGCAGTCAGAAACCTGGTAGATCAGGTACTGGTTGATGGCAACGACGTCGTTGTCAGCACCGTCAGCTCGCAGCAGGTCATTGTGGAACACGTAGTTCAACTTGTCGTTGATCTGCCAGTCCAGAACGGCACTCGATGCATAGCCATCGCCGATTGCACCGAAGTTGCCGACACTGGTGATGTAAGTAAAGCTGATGTCATCTGACAGCGAAGTACTGAAACCGCCCAAGAAGTTGCTACCACCGTTGTTCTGCTTGAAACCAGTGTCCCAACCAGCGGTCCAGCCAGCATACACTTCCAGATCATCACCGACGCTCTGAGTAACAACAACACCGGTGTGAGTAAACGGCTCGCTGTTATTCATCGAGTAAGCATGTGTGAAGAAGAAGTTATCCGGAGCGGTAACGACCTCGTAACCATGCAGCGTGTAGAAGTGACCAGCTTTGACAGTCGTGTCACCATTAGTAGCTTCGAGGTAGAACTGAGGAATCGCCCAGCCGAATCCGGCTCCACGAGTGAAGCCAGGGTCGGTATCCCAGTTAGGCGTACCATTGCCAAACGACTGAGTGTTCGGAGCGTCTGAACCGTACATGAAATCACCGCGATAACCGAGTGCCCATTCACCGCACTCACTCACTGCAGCCTTTTCCAGATAAATCCAACCTTGGTTAAGGTTGAACTCTTCGTCTTCGTTGACTCCATTAAACAAAGTCTGCTCGCTGGTGTAGCCAAACTGAACCCAACCGCCGACTTCAACACCATCGAAGATGTTGATCTGGTCCTGGTCGCAACGCAGACCAAACATGTCACAGCCGTCATCGCAGCCTGAGCAACCATCGGTGCGGCAGCCATCGCCGCAGCCAGCGGCGCCACAAACTTCGCCGGCAAGATTGTAAGATGTCTGTGTGAAGACGTGATCAGGATTGGCAACGTTGTCAATCGGGTTTACGTCTCCAGCTACTGCCATGCTGCTCGCCATCAGCGTCGCACCGACGCCAGCAACACAGCGAAGGCCTTTCAGCCAGTTCCATTTAGCCATTCTAAGCTCCTTCGATTCCTGCAGGAAATCCGAGAATCGTAGAGGTGCAGTCAGCAGAAAACCTGCAAGCGCTTGTGTTTCTCCATCTGAAACACCAGGACTGACTACCTAGCTCCACTTTCAAAACCATCCGGTCCCATCCGCCGAGTCCGTCGGCCCGAGGACCATTTCGACCGGTGTCTGGACTGACCTGCGTTGTGCCTAAAGAGGAGAGGCGCACCCCGTTTTGACAAAAAGCAAGTCCGTTGGGAGAGGTTTCGACTTATTGGCGAAGCTTCTCTGAGATTAATAATCGGTACCGCGACACCTTACCCAGCCGTCAATCTTCGCCGGATCTGCATTTTGAGGACAGACCTTATCTTCAGTCGCCCCAACCTGAGTACAAGCGAACCGGAGTTATCTAAGAAAGCTGGGAGATCCTGCGAGGAAACGGTCAGGTGGAAACGTCCGGTTGCCGATATTTTATTTTGGAAGCGTCCCAAGGGGGCACACGGGACTTGGCGCCGGACCGGGCGATAACCGGTTCAAGTGGAAGTTGAGTAACGCTCGACACCACAGAACTCTTGGAAACAGGTCGTCAGCCGAAATCAGGCAGGCGACCTGTTTTCTTTTACCAGCACAACAACTGCTGACATGCTCTGCCGAATCAAGAACGATCTACCCCTCAGTCATCGACGCGAGTAGCTGACTTAATCGCTCGACTTCACTCTGGTCGCAGCCAGCCGTCATGCAGATTCGCAACCGGCTCGAACCATGCGGCACGGTGGGGGGGCGAATTGCTCCAACCAGGAATCCTGCCTTCAGCAACTCCGCTGACATTGTCAGCGTTTCTTCCGGCCGCCCGACACGAATGGGAACAATCGGTCCATCGCCGTCCGTTGATAGCCAGGCTGCCATGCGCTGTCGAAAGTCAACACTCAAAGACTGCAGGTGTGCCCGCCGCTCTGGCTCGCCCCGTATCAGCTCGAAGGATTTCTCGGCAGCCGCACAAACCGCAGGTGGCAACGCCGTTGAAAACACCTGAGTCCGCGCTGAATGCCACAGCCACTCCCTGACAGGATTCGAGCATGCCACAAAGCCGCCGAGAGTTCCGACCGCTTTACTGAGCGTTCCGATTCGAACGGCAACTCGATCGTCAACCCCCAGGTGCTCACAAACGCCTCGACCGTTTGCACCAAACACGCCAGTCCCGTGAGCCTCGTCGACGATAACGCGCGCGTCGAATCTCTCCGCGAGATCACACAATTCAACAAGAGGCGCAACGTCTCCGTCCATGCTGAACACGGCGTCCGTCACGATCCACCGCCGACAATCACCTGACGATTTCCGCAGCTCACGCTCCAGAATTTCGAGCCGATCGTGCCGGTAAACCCGCAACCGGGCTCCCGACATCCGGCATCCGTCTACCAGACTGGCATGGTTCAACCGATCACAAAACACGACATCGTGATCACTGACCAACGCCGAAACCGTGCCGACATTCGCCGCGTATCCGCTTGGAAAGAGGACCGCCGCTTCAGTTCCCTCAAAGTCGGAGATCGTCGACTCGAGCCGTTCGTGCCACGGCGATCGACCACTGACCAGCGCACTGGCCCCAGCTCCAACTCCGACATCGTCCAGAGCTTCTTTCGCTGCGGCAACCACACGAGGATCGTGCGCGAAATTCAGGTAATCATTCGACGAAAGATTCCGCACCCGACGCCCGGCAACTTCGCACCAACCATCCGGCAAGGATTTGATCGTCCGGACGTCTCGCCAAAGTCCTTCCTCGCGCAGTCGCCGCAGGTCAGCGTCCAGCCAGTCCCAATCCGCCATTGTGAACTCCGCCGAAAGCAAATGCCGCGTCACGTCCCAACGACCTACCGCAGAGCGATCCGGTGATTACTGAGCCGTCGGTAACCAGACTCGGTGATGAGATAATTATGCTCGATGCGAACTCCGCCGACGCCTTCAACGTACATCCCCGGTTCCAGCGTGACGACATCGCCAGCCAGCAACGTGTCCTCGCTCTCTGACACGAGAATCGGCGCCTCGGGATGTCCCAGCCCGAGACCATGCCCGGCATGATGAGCCAACGGCGCGAACCCGGCCTCCTCCATCACCGCCGAAGCTGCATTGTAAACTTCTTTCGCGGCGGCTCCTGCTTTGAAAACGCCCTCCCCTGCCGCCATTGCTCCTTCACAAATGCTGAAGATTTTTTCCTGCTCAGCAGTCATCTCACCGATGGCGATTGTGTTCGTAAAATCGCTGCGGTAACCGCTCAGCACGACGGAATAATCAACGATCAGCATGTCGCCCGTCTTGAGTTTCTCGGTCGTCGGAAGCCCACCCCGCTTGTGGATCTCAGCATTCGTCGGTCTGAAATCACCGTAAACAATCGCAGGACAGCCAGCTTCTGCAATGGCCGCCGACTGAATCTCGCGGTAGACGTCGAGTTCAGAAACTCCTTCCGCTGCGACTTCCAACGCGCGAGCATGTCCGGCCGCGCAAGCTCTCATGCACTTTTCGAGAAGAGCAATCTCGTCGTCATGCTTCTGCCGACGGAGCTTTCGAACGACGCTGCCAACGTCACCCGTCAACGCATCAGATCCCAGTCCAAGCCGGT
>JADHNX010000200.1 GCA_016779365.1 Planctomycetaceae bacterium | reverse complement strand
TCGCCTTCGACCACGACTGTCGCGAAGGCATCTGCGGCATGTGCAGCCTGATGATCAACGGTCAGGCACACGGTCCGGACAACGAAACAACGACCTGCCAGCTTCACATGCGGCGTTTCCGCGATGGAGACACGATCACGATCGAACCGTGGCGGGCGAAAGCGTTCCCTGTCATCCGCGACCTGGTTGTCGATCGATCATCGTTTGACCGAGTCATGGCGGCTGGCGGTTTCGTTTCGGTCAACACAGGCAATGCTCCCGACGCCAATTGCCTGCCGGTTCCGAAACCGGATCAGGAAAAGGCGATGGACGCCGCCGCGTGCATCGGCTGCGGAGCCTGCGTCGCTGCCTGCAAGAACGCGTCAGCCATGCTGTTTACCAGTGCCAAGGTTTCACAGATGTCACTGCTGCCTCAGGGCAAGCCGGAACGCGCTCGCCGAGTGCTGAAGATGGTCGCTCAGATGGACGAGGAAGGCTTCGGCTCCTGTACCAACACCAGCGAATGCGAAGCCGCGTGTCCGGCTGGAATTTCCGTCGACAACATCGCCCGCTTGAATCGCGAGTACCTGAAAGCCGTCGTCTTCAGCGACGAGGGCGTTTGAGTCGATCGTCGAAAGGGAATTGTGCATTGGGGATGTTTTTGCGGGGCGTTAATTTGAGTTGTCGTACCTGCGAGGGCACATACCTGGCGCTTATGAAGAATATGTTGGGCGACCTTCGCTGGATGAACTATGGATGCGTTTCCAGAAGAGTGGGAATTGCTTTCGTTCTTTGAAGCGGAGCCAACTCTTACCGATTCCGATGCGCCGTGGGCGTACAACTGCCTTTCATTCAGCACGCAACGTGGTGCCGACTCGGTCGATGTCGAAATCGAACCCGGCAATGAAGAATTGCGAGTTCGGTGGTCTCGTGATAGCGCTGAATTGGCTACATTCGATATGCATCGGGTAAAGGAACTGGCTATTACCACGGATGGCGATACAGAATTGTTGTCCGCAGAATTTCGCGACGCACATTTGCTGAAGTTTGAACTTCGACTAAAGCCAACAGTTCGCGTTCGCTGGGGGACAGCCAACTCGTTCCCATGAACAGCTACCTGCTCGTGCAACCAGTTGCCATGATAAATTATCGTTCGTTGCTGGTTTCCCGCCTTCGCGGGAATGACGTTGTGAAATGTATGATCCTCGAACGTCCAATGGCTTGCCGTTCCAAGTGGCCGTCAGTCAGACTGAATGTTCAATGAGGTGGCGGCATCTTGCAGGTCTACTCCTCACTTGCTTTTTGTGACGTGTTTATTTCGAGGTTGGTATGTTTGCTTTTCGTTATTCGATGATGGTCGTCGTCACCGCCATCTGTTTACGAGCGTTGCCAGCAGTTGCCGAGGGGATGCACTATCCGCTTGGAGCGATCCGCTCTGACGATGGCAAGTTGTCAGTTGTCGATTTGCGATTGCCGGGAGTCTGGCAGGGCAGCGATGGCAAGCTCGATGTCTTCTTTCAGGCATCGAAGAAGTTCCGCACACCGCTCAATGCGGCTCGGTGTATCGCCTTTGACAAGGACGGGAAGATTCTGGTCGGAGACACGTCGACTCGGCAGGTTTACCGATTCAGTGACGATGGAAAGCCGACGAAGCTGGCCGGAGAAGGAGTGGGCATCGGCATGCCGATGGCTCTGGCCGTCGATAGCGAAGGCACGATCTTCGTCGCCGACCTGGAACTTCACCGCATCTTCAAAGTACCGCACGCAGGCGGCGAGCCGGTCGAACTGGCCGTCGTGTCCGCCCCTCGCGGACTGGCGTTCGACAGCGAAGGAAATCTCATTGTCGTCTCGACGACGAAGGATCAGCTTCTGAAGGTCACGATGAAGGGTGAAGTTTCGGTCATCGTGCCGGGGCGACCGTTTGACTTTCCTCACAACATTGCGATCAGCAAAGACGGCACAAAGTTCGTGACGGACGGTTACGGAAAGTGCGTCTGGAAAGTCGGAGCCGACAACAAGCCGACGAAGCTGGTCAGCGGCGAGCCGTTTGTGAATCCGGTGGGCATTTCAATCAGCGGCGACGTTCTTCTGGTGACTGACCCGCGAGCGAATGCGGTGTTTGAAGTCGCGCTCGACGGCAAGCTGAAGAATTTGAATCTGCCTGCCGAAGCTCCCGCGAAGTAGCGTCAGGAATTTGCGCAGCCAGTTTTCTCTAAGGACGATTTTTCATGTCGGCACCGTTTGAGGATTCTGGTTGGGCGACGGATCGCGTCAGTGAGTCTTTCGGAGACGTTGCAGCGCTGGCTGATCGATTGAGACAGAATTCGGCAACGGAGATTGTTCGTGCTGCCGAGCTTGTCTATGAGTCGATCAGATCTGGCCACAAGATTCTCGCGTGCGGCAACGGCGGCAGCGCTGCTGAAGCTCAGCATTTTGTCGCCGAACTGGTCGGTCGGTTTCTCACCGAGCGAGAACCGCTGGCCGGGGTGGCCCTGACCGTAGACACGTCCGTGCTGACAGCCATCGGAAACGACTACGGCTACGAAGAAGTCTTCGCGCGTCAGGTCAGAGCGATCGGCCAGCCCGACGACGTTCTGCTGGCGATCTCGACGAGCGGTCAATCGCCGAATGTGCTGGCCGCTCTGGCCGCCGCGCGAGATCAGGGGCTGACAACCATCGCTCTTGTCGGAGCAGAGTCGAACCCTGATCTCGACACCTGCGACCTGGTGATCAGCATTCCTGATTCCAGCACCGCGAGAATTCAGGAGATGCACCTGGTGATTCTGCACCTGATCTGCGACATGGTCGACATCGCTCTGGAAGCAGACAGTTTGAGTCGGTAACCGAGCCGTTGTGCCCGCGCCGGGTAATCAGTCACGAACGTGTAGACACGCTGAATTTTTCAGGCCACGGATGGGCACAGTTTCAAACGGATGCTCAGGATGCGTCACGAAGTAATCTGTGTTTCATCCGTGAAATCCGTGGCTCTTGAACAGGGACGCGGGTCGGCGAATGACGGGCGGCCTACTCGATGCAGTACAGCGCCTTGTCTGACCGCAGAAACATCTGCTTGCCACTGATGGCGGGCGTCCCGTTGAAGTCGCTCTTGTCGTCGGGGAATCGGTTTTCGGCGAGCAGTTCGAATTCCGGTTTGGCGGCGATGACGTAAACGCCTTCCCAACGGCTCGGAATAAACAGCTTGCCGTCGCACAGAACCGGCGACGCGTAAACCGGTCGACCGCCACCTCCGACAAGCCTTTCGCGGTAGACCGTTTTCCCGGTTTCGGCATTTGCGCAGAAGGCGACGCCTTTGTCGTCAATCCAGTAAAGGTGTCCTTCGTGCAGAACGGGTGACGCGACGTACGAAGCGTCTCGACTTGTCCAGGTGATCTTCGAGGTGATGTCGCCTTTGCCCTCAGCTTTGAACGCCACGCTACCTGTCGCAGGATAGCCACCAGTGACGTAGATCATGCCGTTGGCTGTGTTGATGCTCGGCGACACGTTGCCCGGCAGCTTTGTTTCACAGAACCAGGCGAGTTTTCCATTTTCCGGATTCAACGCCCAGACTTCCTGAGGGACAGCCAGGACGAGCAATTCCCGGTCGCCGTTCTTCACGACGTTCGGCGTGCCGTAGGCCAGTTCAAGGAGGTCGGCTTCGGTCTTCCAGTTTTCTTTACCCGTTTTTCTGTCGAGCGATCTGATCGACCGGCTTTCTTCCGACGCGTTCACGATGACGGAATCACCATGCACGATCAGGCTGGCCGCTGATCCCCACCGACGGTTGCTGGAACTTGTTCCGACGCCGGCGTTCCAGAGTTCGTTGCCTTCGAGGTCGTAAGCGGACACACCAGACTTACCGAAGAAGGCGTAGACGCGTTCTCCGTCGGTGACCGGCGTCCCGCTGGCGTAGCCGTGTTCGGTAATGAAGCCCTGATACCTGTCCTCTTCGACTGAATTTTTGACAGTCTTCGTCCAGAGAATCTTTCCCGAAGGCTTGTCGACACAGACCAGGTGCCGAGCGAGTTGTGCGGCATCGCCTCCCGCAGCCTCGCCGTAACCCGAGTAGCAGGTTACAAAGATTCGATCACCCAGCACGATCGGGGACGACGAGCCTTTGCCCGGCAGGTCAGCCTTCCATTTCAGATTGGTCGCCAGATCCCACTTCGCGGGGATCGGGCCTTCAGTGCTGACGCCGTCACCGTTGGGGCCACGGAAACGAGGCCAGTCGCCAGCCTGAATCGGAGCTGAAGTCATCGCCAGAAGAACGAGCAGCACGGCTGATACTTGATACGGCAATTTCACCAGAGGTCTCCAGAATCGTTGTGTTTTTACTGAACGAGCTGTCTCGCTACGCTGCCCGCATGGCGGCGGAACAAAACGAGACTGCTTCAGGATCCGTAAGCAGGATCGAAAATTCACTGGCAAGTTGAATGATCTCCATCGAGTTCGCAAGAGGCGAGAGCATGTTTCCGAATAGTCGATTGATTGATCTCAGTGTGCCGCTGGAAAACGAAGCAGTCAGCGAGCCGTTGCCAGGCACGATCCATTACGTCGATCATCAGACCGAAGGGCGGGCTCAGATGGAGCAGTTCTTTGGCGTGACGCCCGACGATCTTGTCTGGTCGAACGGTGAAGGCTGGGCGATCGAAGAAGTCCGCATGATCACTCACACGGGCACTCATGTGGACGCCCCGTACCATTATGGACGGGAATCTGGCGGCCAGCCCGCAAAGAAGATCGACGAAGTGCCGCTGGAATGGTGTTTCGCGCCGGGTGTGGTCATGGACGTTCGCCACGTTGAGCCGGGATCAGAAATTACGGTCGATCATCTTCGAGAAATTCTCGACCGGATCGAGTATTCGCTGAAGCCTCGCGACATCGTTCTGCTTCAAACCGGAGCTGACAAAAGAATCGATTCGAAGGACTACTTCCGTCAGCCGGGACTCGGTCGCGACGGAGTTTTGTGGCTGGTCGAGCAGGGCATCAAGGTGATCGGCATCGATGCTTACACCCTGGATCGACCATTCGCTGACATGGTTGGAGACTTCAAACGAACTGGCGACGGTCGTCACATCTGGCCGGCCCACTTTGCTGGAATCTCGAGTGAGTATTGTCAGATTGAGAAGCTGGCAAACCTGGACCAGATCCCTCAACCGCACGGTTTCATGGTTTCGTGCCTACCGGTCAAAATCAAAGCGGCCAGTGCCGCCTGGTGTCGCGCCGTGGCGATCGTTCCAGAGTAGCGCGGCGACTCTCGCACGCGTGTCGTCTCTTCGACAAACTATCGTTCCGCGAAAACAACCTGTTGTCACAATTCTTAGTTACACGAGTTTCACGATGAGCACAAAGATTACCTGGCTGGGGCACGGAACGTTTTCGATTGAGGCTGACGGCAAAACGGTCATCATTGATCCGTTTTTTACGGGCAACCCGGCAGCTACAATGACAGCCGACGAAGTCTCGCCCGACGCTCTGATCATTTCACACGGTCACGGCGACCACGTCGGCGATGCCGTCGAAATCGCCAAACGAACCGGCTGCCTGGTTGTCGCCAATCATGAAATCATCGAGTGGCTGATGAAGCAGGGGGTCGAGAACGTCCATGCTCAGCACATTGGCGGATCTCATAAGCACGATTTCGGAACCGTCAAACTGACGATCGCGCATCACGGTTCGTCGTTGCCCGACGGTTCAAACGGCGGCAATCCGTGCGGAATTCTGCTGAAGACCAAAGACGGAACGATCTACCACGCCTGCGATACGGGCCTGTTTTACGACATGAAGCTGATCGGCGAAGAAGGCATCGACGTGGCGATCCTGCCGATCGGCGACAACTTCACGATGGGCCCCGAAGACGCGCTGCGAGCCGTCAAGCTGATCGAACCCAGGCGAGTTATCCCCGATCATTTCGGAACGTGGCCGCTGATCGACCAGGACGTCGCCGCCTGGGCTGAAAGTGTTCGCAGCGAAACGTCAACAGAACCGGTCGTCCTTGAGCCCGGACAATCAGTCGAACTGTAGGGTGCACCTTACTGCTGTTACGGGGCTTCGAGGCGGTTCAGGCGTTCTTCCAGACTGCGAGCGTGGCTGCGGGATTCGTCGAGTTCTTTCTGCAGTCTGGTCAGCGCTGCGGTGTCCGAGGCGGGAGCCGAAATTCGGTCGAGTGCGGCTTTGATGCTGCCTCGCGTCCAGTCGTTTGGCTCGGCAGTCGTTAGCTCCTGAAGCCGTGACCTGGCGGCGCCTGCTCGGTTGCCGAGACTTCCCAGTGCCGAAGCGATCGAGCCCCGCATTCTCGGGCCGGATGTGTCGAGTAGTTCGAGCAGGTGTTTGACGATTCGGTCAGTCGCAGGTTTTGGAAGCAGATTGTGGTTCGCGTATTCGACCAGTTGTCGACACGCTTCTGGTTGGCACAGCGGTGGCTTGCCCGGCTTTGTCCAGTCAAACAGAACGTCTTCGACTTCTGGTTCGGAAGACTTGGCGAGCTGCTGCAAAGCCGTCAGGCGAATTGTTTCTCGGTGCGACGGCTTGTCGAGAGCGGCGATAAGCAAGTCAACCGGCGGTTCGTCGAGCACTTTCGACAGTGACGACAGCACCGACGACTCGACGAAGTAACTGATGTCGCCGTCGGTGTGTTTCTTACGCAAGGCATCTTGAACTTTTCTGTCATGCTCAAAGTTCTCCAGCGCCGTTGCACAGGCTCGGCGGACTCTGGCGTCGTCCTGTGCAAGGCCGGCCAGCAGCGCGTCGCGAGCGATGTCGCCTTTGACCTTTCCGAGCGCCTTCGCAGCTTCGGTGCGGACGCCGTAGAAGCGGTCGTTGGCCAGCGTTTCGGCGAGTAGCTGCCGACTCTTGTCGGTGTGAACGGTGGCGAAGTGTTCGGCCGCTCGGACTCGGGACGGGACCGTGCCAACGGTCTGCTTTTTGAGTTGGCTTTCCCAAAGAGCCAGTGATTGCTTCTGCTCGATCCGGGCGAGCAGCGAGAATTCCGGATCGACGTCGATCGACTCCGGGTTGCCGGCCAGGGCGACGTACTCGGTAAATTCCCGTTCGTTCATCAGTCGGCTGATGGCTGGCTGCGATGTCTCGTAGCCTTTCAACTGGACGTCGATACGGACCGGGATTTCGAAGACGTCTTCCTTTTGCGTTTGCTTGACGTGGACCTTGAGCCGTTTGGACTGCGGCTGCCATTCGGTTTCGACGAGCAGTTTCGGATTGCCGGGCCGTTCGGTCCAGTCGTGGAAGAAGCGTTCGAGCGACAGGCCGTACAACCGCTCGAACGTTTTGCGAAGGTCCGATGTCTCGGCGGTCTGATAGGCCATGATCGTGCCGTAACGCTGGAGACCTCGGAAGAAGTCTTCGTCACCCAGTCGCGAACGAAGCATGTGCAGAACCCACGCGCCTTTTGGGTAGACGCGGTTGTCAAACATCGAACCTGGGTTTGGATAATGTCGGTCGACGATCGGTCGAGTCTGCGTCGATCCGGACCTTGCGGCGATGCTGTCTTCCAGCATGTGCCAGTCTCGTTCGTCACGGCCCAGAGCGTGCTCTGCCCACAACGATTCGCTGTACGTGGCAAAGCCTTCGTTGAGCCACAGGTGCGACCAGTCTTTGCACGTGACGAGATCGCCCCACCACTGATGAGCCAGTTCGTGAGCGATCAGCCAGTCGGGAGTGCTGTCGACGATGGCGCGTTCGTCGTGCAAAGCTCGGTGGTAAAGCGTCGTCGCGCTGGTGTTCTCCATTCCGCCGAACGTGAACTGCTCGACGACGACCTGAGCGTACTTGTCCCACGGATACTCGATACCGAATCGCTCGCTGAAGAAATCGAGCATCGGTTTTGTGCGACCGAACGTTCGCTGAATGTCGGCCTGTCGGTCCCTGGGGACGTAATACGTGACGGGTTTTCCTCGCCATTCTTCGGTCGTGACGCTGAACTGTCCGGCGACCAGCGTGACCAGGTAGGCGACGTGTTCTTTTTCCTGTTTCCAGTGAAACGTCGTTTGCCCTGTTGCTGAATTCTTCTGCGAAAGCAGCGTCCCGTTTGACAGCACATCAATGCCGGTCGGAACGCTGACAATCAGCTCGGTGGATTGCCGCTCGTTGGAGTTGTCGAGGCACGGAAACCAGTAGTGGTTGGCTTGAGGCTCGCCCTGACTCCAGACCATGAGCGGGACGTTGGGAGCCTGCTTTGTCGGACTGAAGAAGTGCAGGCCGTTGACTGGATCGGTGACTGAATAGTC
>JADHNX010000199.1 GCA_016779365.1 Planctomycetaceae bacterium | reverse complement strand
ACTACGCTGCTCGAGTTCTTGCCATCAGCGCGCTGGACCTGCTCGAAAAACCCGAACTGGTGCTGGCGGCAAAAGCGGACTGGAAGCAGCGCATGGCCGATCGCAAATACACGTCGCTGATTCCGAAGGGCCAGAAACCTCCGGTCAGAATCCGGTGATCGTCACCTGTGGCCACGCGCGAATGCTGACGAACTTTTCTGCACAGGAGAGACGAACTTCCTGCGCCGGAGAGAGGAGAGGAATCAGAGGCAGGATTCGGATCATCTCATGATTCCTCGTTCCTCTGCTTTTTCTCCTGTTCGAAACCTTTGCTCACGTCTGTACAAGTCCCGACAACCAGGCCGCACACGTTCCGCAGACGACGATCGGGATCCACGCGGCCAGTTCGATGTCGACAACGTTCAGCCGACCGAGGTGAATGCTGACCTGAGTCAGCAGGAACAATGCTCCCAGCGTCAGGGTGCAGACTGCGATGTTCAGCAGCAGGCTGTGACTCTCGCGACGAAGCGTCAGCGGGATTGCGATGAGGACCGAAATCAGCATGAGAAACGGTCGTGCCAGCCGCTCGTGAAGATGCACTGACTGGCTGCGGATGGTGACTCTCCCATAGGCCGGATTCCGGATGCGATGAATCAACTGCGACGTCGACAGGTACTTGAAACTGCGGGTTCGATTGTGAAGCTGATCGATCGTCACATCGGTGATGACAAACAGGTCGCTGCTGGACGGTGCTTTTAGAATTCTGCGACTGCCTTCTGAGGTGAGTGTCAGTTCTTCAAAAGCCGGCTCAGGTTCTCGCAACAGCCACCCGGCTGGCCGGTCTCCGTTGGCAGGGATCTGAATCGCTTCTGCGGCCTTCAGCGTCGTCGGCTCGATCACCTGAAGAGGAACCGGCAGCAGAAATCTCGCGTTGAAAACTTTGCGTTCCGAAATTCGCAGACGGTCGCCTGAGATCTCGATATTGGTCACATAGTCGCGAGCAGGCTGGACATCGTGAGTAGCGGCGCCGCCATCTCCGCGATTGGCCTGAAGCCTTTCGGCGATATTCGGAATGACGATTTCCTGATTCACGGTGAGGGCCAGTACGATCGTCGATGCTCCGATGACGATGGGGACAGCCAGCCTCCACGAAGGAACTCCAGCCGAAAGCACCGGGTAGATCTCGCGAGACCGTTGCAGCAACGCAAAAACGCCGACGACGGCAAGCACAATCAGAATCGGGCCGACCATGTCGAAGAACGGAAAAGTCTGAAAGAAGTAGTGAGTCGCCATCGTTGTCAGAACGGTCGTCGTCGATTCGTCAGCGGCTCCGGATTGAAATTCGTCCGCGTTCGAAAAGGCGTCGAAGACAACGTACAGGCCGTACGTCGCCACAAACCCGATGGCGAAGACATGCCAGAATCGTTTCAGAAGATGTCGGTCAAAAAGTGTCACGAACGTCCTTGCTCGTCTTCAACAAAACGCTTGATCTGCGCGCAGCAACCCCTCGTGGGCGCATCCCGCGTCTGCGGATTACACGTCGGATGAATGAAACTGGTCAAGACCGACTCTCAATGGGTGCGCTCGGTCGAAATTCCACGTACATTGCTCGATGATCCAAAGCCTGACGCCGCCCAAACGACTCCACGTGAAAGCTGTGAACCGATGCAGAAACCGAATCTCGATCCGACAGTGATTTTCGAGCTGTTTCGCGGTGCCCATGCCACGGAGCTGCTGACCGCGGCGGTGGCCCATTTCAACGTCTTCGGGCAACTGGCTCAGCGACCTCTTTCTCAAAACGATTTGAGAGACAACCTCGGACTAAAGGAGCGACCGAGCGTCGTCCTGTTCACCGCGTTGAAGGCGTTTGGACTGCTCGCGGAGGATGATCAAGGCGTATTAAGCCTGACCGATCTGGCACGCGATCACCTCGTGCCAGGGGCTGAGTTTGACGTTGGCAACTACGTGGGCCTGGCCGCTCAGAGTCCGAACGTGCTCGACATGGTCGAACGGTTGAAGACGAACTCGCCCGCCGGGGCAGATTCAGATTCCGGAGCAGCGTTCATTTATCGCGACGGGATGGCTTCGGCTATGGAGGCGGAAGAGTCCGCGCGGCACTTCACGATGGCTCTGGCCGGACGCGCGAAGAACGTCGCACCAGTACTCGCCGAAAACGTGCCAATGAGCGACGCGAACCTGCTGGTCGACGTCGGCGGAGGAACGGGCATCTACAGTTTTGCTCTCCTGCAAAAGAACCCGAAGCTTCGAGCGATCATTGTCGACAGACCGGAAGTGCTTCGCATCGCCGAAGAGCTGGCGAACGAGTATGGAGTGGCCGATCGTACCGAGTTGCTGCCTGGCGACATGTTCGCCGACCCGCTGCCAACCGGCGCGGATGTTGTGCTGCTTTCAAACATCCTGCACGACTGGGACGTGCCCGAGTGTCGGCAGCTCATCCATCGCTGCGCCGCTTCGCTGGCTCCAAACGGTCGCCTGCTGATTCACGACGTCTTCCTGAACGACAAGCTGGATGGCCCGTTGCCGATCGCGTTGTACTCAGCGTCGCTGTTCTACTTCACCGAAGGCCGAGCCTACAGCGCCGCCGAATACCGAAACTGGCTGACCGAAGCCGGCCTGACCTGTGACGACCTCATCCCAACGCTGATCCACTGCGGAGTACTGTCCGCTTCTCGCAGATGACTCTCGCCAAAGCTCCCAGCGTCGCCTCATTGGCGTCTTACGTCGCTACGTCGATTGGTTCGTACTGATCGTTGAGGCGTTCCAGGGCGTCGGCAGGGTTCATGTTGAAGAGGGCTCGTCCGCCGGTGCCCCAGCTTCCGTCTTTGTAGTGGAACAAGGCCGCTGCATCACGAACGGTACTCACAGCCGCGACGTCTTCCATGTCGCCGCCTTCGACCGCTTCGAAGCGGATCTCGACGGCGGCGAAGGCGGTGAGTAATCCGCTTTCAACTTCACGGCCAAAGGTCACGCGGTCCAGCCAGTCGCAATCGAGCCAGCGAAGATCTCGCGGTTTGCCAAGTCGGCTGGCGATGTCGAAGAACTTTGCTTCAAGCTGCTCGCGCTGAGTTCGAAACTTCCGAATGGCTGTTTCCGCTTCGCGTTTCTGCAGAGCCTTCAGCAGCGGCTGTCCGACAACAAGGATCAGGACGACGGCAGCGATCAGAATTCCGAGACCGATTAAGAAATACGTCATTTCGCTGTTGCCTGTTAAAGGTCGGCTTCGTCCAGAGCTTCGATAAACGGGAGGTGACGATAGTCGTCGTTGTAGTCCAGTCCGTAGCCGACGACGAACGCGTCCGGAATTTTGAAACCGAAAAAGTCAGGCTTCATTTCGACTTCCGATCGCCCTTCTTTCACGAGAAGTGCGGCCGTTCGAACGCTGGCCGGTTCGCGACTCTGGAGAGCAGAGACCAGTTTCTCCATCGTGTTTCCGGTGTCGAAAATGTCGTCGATCATCAGGACATCGCGGCCTCGAATATCCGGCAGCAGTCCCAGTTCGACTTTCAATTCACCCGGCCTGGTAGTCGCACCACGATAGCTGGATGCCTGAACGACTCCGATACGATGCGGCACGTCGATGGCTCGAACCAGGTCCGCCATAAACAGCATGCAACCGGTGAGTGCACCAATCACGGTCAGATCCTTACCTCGATAAAGGTTTGAAATCTCGGTGCCCAGCGCGTGCACACGCTGCTGGATTTCATGCTGTTCGATCAGACGGCGCATCCCACCCACTCTTTGAAACTGCCCGGAACTGAGTAGCGGGGAAGAATACCCGGATCGCGGTCGCGAATCATCCACGAGGGGCAAGTCCGAGCATTGTCCAGACGGTACTGCTTCGACAGGTTTTGACCGGTCCGCTAATCTCCGTCGGTCCTCCATCGGTCGATAAACTGCGGGACGGCTCCGCCAGACATTCATTCAGCTGTTGAGTACCCACGATGCGAATTGCTGACGTTTACAGAGAATTGCCTTTCGGTCTTTCAATCGAAATCTTCCCGCCGAAAACGCCCGCTGGTGACGAGGCTCTGTTCGCGACGCTCGAACGGGCATCTCATTGGAATCCTGCTTTCATTTCCTGCACGTACGGAGCCGGTGGCAGCACTCGGCACCGCACAATCGATCTGTGCTCGAAAATTCAGAACGATTTCGACATTCCGGCGACGGCCCATTTTACCTGTGTGGGATCCACGCGGGACGAACTGCTGGAGTGGCTGGAGCAGGCCCATTCGTCCGGAATCAGCAACATCATGGCTTTGCGAGGCGATCCGCCAGCCGGCGAAGAACAGTTCGTGCAGGTCGAAGGCGGGCTGCAATATGCGAATGAACTTGTGACGCTGATCACGGAGAACTTTCCGGACCTAGGCATCGGCGTCGCCGGATATCCCGAAAAGCACCCGGAAGCTCGCAACCTGGAAGTGGACCTTGAGAACCTGAAACGTAAGGTCCAGGCGGGCGCCGACGCTGTGTTCACGCAGCTCTTTTACGACAACGACAGCTTTCTGCGATTTCGCGAGGACTGCGAAGAGGTCGGCATTGAAGTGCCGATCATCCCCGGCATCATGCCGATCACCGAGTTCGCGCGAATTAAGCGGATCACCTCCATGTGCGGCTCCGAGATCCCGCCAGAGCTGTTCTCGAAGCTGGAATCCGCGCAGGACGACAGCGACGCGCAGTTCAGGATCGGCGTCGAATTCGCGATCGAGCAATGCCAGAACCTGATCTACGAAGGCGTGCCGGGAATTCACTTTTACGTGCTGAACCGGATGGATGCCTGCGATCAGATTCTCGAAGGGCTCGACCTGCCGTCCGACGCCTGAGCCACCGGAATGACCACCGCACCGGATCGGCCACTGCCCAACGGCGAACACAAGGGACGATTACCTCGCAACGTCGACGGAACTGATCGTCGGCCAGTGTGAAAAACCAACCAGCTCGTCGCCCGCTCGGACGATGAAACAGTCCGCCTGGATGTCGACATCGTCGGGGTCGACTGGCGAGTCGAACCGAAGACGTTGAATCGTCCGACCGGTCGCCGCATCGAGAACGGCAATCGTTGAGGAGAATGGATCGCTGACCTCGCCGTTCTGACTGGGCGATGACCGGAGGCAGATCAATCTGCCGCCCGAATGTTCGAGAGCCCATTCTCCTGGCCCCAGATACCGCTCCCAGTTCATCGCTCCGTCGTCCAGCGAGAACGATCGAACGACTCGCTCAGCAGTCACAAACAGCTTTTCGGAAACCATTTTGGTTCGCTGAGAAACTCGGTCCAACGGTGTCGCGCTGAGCGGGCGACGCCATAAGTGAGCACCGGTTTCTGAGTCGACCCGTGTCGCGAACTGACGATCGTCAACGACCACAACGACTGAGCCATTGGTCAGAATTTCCGGTTCCCCGTGAGTGATCGCTGAAACCTGGTGCGACCACTGAATGCCGAGTTCCGCCAACTGCGTCGCCCGCACCTGATGGCCGGAATCCACTCCGGCTATCACAATTCTGGAAGCGGCTCCGGCGGCAGGAAGTTCGAGCAGTGACGCTGCGGCGAAGGGCAAACTGCCTCGACGAATCAGGCGCCCATCAGCCAGATCAAGCAGGCCATAGTCGGGTGATCCTGCCGGTCGAAACAGCAACCGAGCACGTCCAAACGTCGACGCTGCGGGAAATCGTGCAGCGGCTGGTCGGGCAGCGGTCTTCGCTGCCGGCGGCCAGCGCCACAATTCATCGCCGGATTCGGGACGCAGGGAAACGACGTGTGAATCGGTTATTGCCAGAAAGCGATCACCGCCTTCGGTCGTTCGAATGTGGACCTCGCCAGAACCTTCGTCGTCAGAAACACGACGCCAGACCAGCCGACCATCGTGAAGATCTCGAGCGACAATCCCCGACGAGCCAGCAAACGCAAGCACGTTTCCAGCAACGGCAACCTCACTGAATGGCTCGGAAATGCTGACGGACCAGCATTCAGCCCCATCGCCCGCGTTGATTAACTGCAACACGGATGCGTTAGTGACAACCGCCCCGGTCGTCTGCGTGCGCGAAGTCTGAGCAGGAAACCAGACGGACGAGCCACTCTGCAACGTTGTTCGCCAGACTCGCCGGGCAGGCCAGAGATCGGGCGAGTTTGTTCGAGGAGTAGTTGCCTGCGAAGTGACCTGCAGAAGTGGCCGCTGAGCAGCGTTTCCTTTTTCCTGCTGAAAGGCAGCGTGTTCAAAGCTGGCAAGCACAACGGAAGAGACTGTCAGGGCGGGACGTAAGTCACCAGCTCGATCGATCGTCACTCTTGTCTGGTCTGTCGAAGGAAGAATCGATGCCGAGGTTAACATGATGTTTGAGGGTGAACGGCCAAGACTCGCACTTCCCGGCAAAGAGTTTGGTGGCCGGACAGGTTGCGTCACCGTTTCCCTCGAACTGTCAGCCGCTCCCAGAACGACGATTCCGTCCGGCTGAGCAATCAGCAGCTTTCCGTCAGCAATGACCAGGTTTCCGCCGGACTGTTGAAAGTCTTCGCGGAGGCGAATTCGGTCGACGACGCTTCCTTGTCGATGATCGATGCGGAGGACTTCGTCGCGAGTTGGCCAGTAAAGAAAATCATGAGTCAGTGCGGGGCGGCCGTAACCTCGACCTGCCGGATCAGCAAAACCGATACGCTGCGGCCAGGCAGCCGCTCCCGTACCGGCATCGACGGCCCAGACCGATTGTCCGCTGAGAATCAGTCGCCCGTCGACGACCCCAACGATGTGCAGGATCTGGTCGGGATATTGTTGCCTCCAGACCGGCTGGCCGGTCGCCGCGTCGAGTGCGTAGACCAGGTTGGAATCGTCGGGGGCAGCGTAGACAATTCCTCGATGATAGACGCACGGCACGAGACCGTGCCGACGCGGATCGCTGAGTTCATGCGGGGTGTCGATGCCTGTCGACTGGTAAGTGATCACCCACAGAATTCGACCGGTCGTCGCATCGAGCGCCGCCACCGCACCGGTGCCCGTTGCCAGAAAGAGTCGCCCGTCACCGAGCGTCAGCAGGTTCTGACCGATCAGGTTGAAACGGTCGCTGGCGACTTTCAAGCTCGCGCAGACTTTGCGTTTCCAGAGCAACCGGCTCGAGGTGGCATCGAAGCAGGCGACCAGCGTTTCGTCTTCCGGAAAACCTTTTCGGGCACTGACATAAACTCGACCATCGGAAACAAGCGGCGATCCTTCGAAACTCCACGACGTCGCTTCCGGAGATTGTGCCTCCGTGTCGAGCACGTCTGACGTCACATGAAAGGCCAGTTCTCCTTCGCGCTGAGCGACGTCCAGTCCGACGATTTCAGAAAACGAGTTGCCTTCGTTACGCGAGCGGCGCATGACAGGCGGCCCCATCCGCGCGTAAAGCCGCCCTTCGCTCAGGCAAAGCGAGTACCACGCCATTCCGGCTGACGGAAGGTGAGGAGTAATCGGTCGCTCCAGAACGTTCGAGTAAATCGTTCCATCGTCGTTCTCGTCGAGAGCCCAGTTCGGACGACCGGTCGACAGCTCGAAAGCAAAAACGGAATCCGTTCCGCAGACGAAAACAGCTCCCTGGCCAACGATCGGAAAGAACGGCGGCGCATCATCAGCGCTCAAAGACGTGCGGGACGGCGGCCCCTGAAACCGGTTTCGCGGAATGCTTTGCCGCCAGATCAGCTGCTCGGTTCGTGGAACCGGCCCCGGCTGACCACTTCGACTCAGACTTCCGCCGGGCACCGTTTTTGCCGGAGCAAATCGTTCATCCTCGGCCCATCGCGAGGACTCTTGTAAAACCTCGGCAAGGATCTCGACGAGAAGGCCCGTGCGACCTGCCAGTGTTCCCTGAACGTTGCCAAACTCGGCTCGGCATACCGCCAGTTCGCTTTCTGCGCGAGCGTTGTCACCTTCGAAAATCGAACACAGAACCAGCCGCGAAAGCACCTCTTCGCGAGCTGCAGAGGGATCCGGGTGCGCCAGGTAACTCGGTAACGGAACCGTCGCCGAGCGGTCATCAACGGCTGCTGACTTTGCAGGATTCAGCGACGGGACCACCGACGGCACGAGCAGTGACCAGTAATGCCGAGCGAGCGCGAACCGACCCTGTTCGAATGCCAGTTCTCCCAGCAGCCACAGAGCATCATCTCCGACGGAACTGTTGAACGCCGAATCGACGATTCGCAACAGCGGCGTTTCATCGAGTGTCTGTTGTCCGGCGGCCAGCCATTCTTTCGCCTGAGCGTCGACGCGGTCGCGATACGCGGTCAGACCGATGTC